>JAGVIM010000182.1 GCA_020056045.1 Nanobdellota archaeon
TTAATAAAAAAAAGGGAATTCATCTAAAAGATTATGAAATTTTTAAAGGGAAATATGTTTGGGATTTTAATTTAAAGAGTCTTTATTTAAATATTCATAATACTGGTTTATTAAGTGCGTCTTACACTTTGTACACAGTTAATAGTTATAATGGCAAAGATTCTTTAAAAAAAATCAGTTTTCCTTCATTAATTATTCATGGTGACAAAGATATAGTTTTCCCAATTCATTATTCAAAGAAAATGTCAAAATTAATAAAAAACTGTCAATTTAAAACTATTTCTGGAGCAAATCATATACTCTTACTTAATGCTGAAAGTAAAGTTTTAGATCTTATAGATAAATTTTTGGAAGATTAACTAACTTTAAATTATTCTAAGGCAAAGTTTATTAGTATTAAATAATTAAAAAAATTATGAATTACCTGATCCTGAGTTTATCTTTGGGCGTTTTGCTTATCGGCAATCAGTTAGTCATACTTCTTTTTTCGTTTATAGACTATAACAAGAAACGGCCAATTAAATACTTTCCTTTTATTTCGTTTATAGTTTCAGTTTATAACAATGAAGAGAATATAAAACAAACTCTCGAGAATATTTATCAAACTTATGATAATTCCAAGATGGAATTATTTGTAATAAATGATTGTAGTTCAGATAATACTCTTAGAGTGTTAACTGAATTAAATAAAAAATATAATTTTAAGATTATTAATAACTCTAAAAATAAGGGAAAAGCAGTGTCTATAAATGAAGTTACCCCTATGACTCGGGGGGAAATTCTTATGATTATAGACTCAGATATTATTTTAAGTAAATCTGCTTTGAATGATATTGTTTCAAGGTTTAATAATTGTTCAAATTTGGGTGCAGTTAGTTGTGGTTTTAATTGTTATGATAAATTTTTTCTTTCCAAAATGCAGACCATTGAGTATAATATGGTTATTTTAACTCTTGGAGCATTTAATCTTTTTTCAAGTACAGGCCTTTTAGGGGGATGCTTAGCAGTAAAGAAAGAGGCTTTTCTAAAGGTTGGAATGTTTACAAAAAATGCTATAACTGAAGACACTGACCTTGCTTGTAAATTAAACAAATTTAAATTTAAGGTAGAACAAAGCTTTTATCCAGTTTATACAAAATCTCCCCATCAATGGGGGAGATGGTATAAACAAAAAATAAGATGGGGTTCTGGATTTGCCCAATGTCTTCTTAGATATACTTTGGTTTACCTTAAAAATCCAATTTTTTTGTTTCTTATTCTTTCTTCTTTATTAGGTGTTGTTTTGTCAGTCTTTTTAGTCTATAATAATCTTCTTATTTTAAAAGAAATTTTTGCACACATAACTTATCCAATAATTCCTATATTTAGTGAATCTCTTTTTGGAATAAAAGAATATACTATGTTTTTTGGAACAATTATTGGATTTTTAGTTTTTCCTTGGTTATATGTTCAATATGTTTTGTTTAATATGAAAAATAGTTTTAATAATTATTTTAAGGTATTTTTAGTTTATTATTTTGTCTTAATTTACCTGCCTTTATATGTCATTGTTCATTTGATTGCCTTTTCTATAGGAATTTATAAATTTTTTATTTTAAAAGAAGACGATGTTGGATGGAGTGGAAATTAGATTAATTTTTTAGATTTTTTTAAAATAAGAATAAATATGATTATATAAACTAATGCTGCAAAAATCCAGGATATAATAAATGAGGACATACTTGTTATATTTAGGGTAGGATATATTTTTTCAAAGTCTATTATATTAAAATAATTTATTGAACTTAAATTTTTATTAAATGGAACTTTAATTAATAGAATTGCCAAATGTATTATTACAGAAAAAAACACTAGTCCTAATAAAGATTTAATTATTATTTTTAATTTTTTCTCTCATTTTAACTAACTTTGCTTCCCAATTCTATGGAACTGTCTGGTTGAAGAAGTTTAACTTCACTATGATCACCATTTACTGCTGCAAGAATCATACCTTTGCTTTCAATTCCCTTTAATTTTTTTGGTTCTAAATTACAAAAAACAATACATCTTTTTCCTTCAAGCTCTTCTCTTGAATAATGTTGTTTTAATCCTGCAACAAGGACTCTTGTTTCTGTTCCTAAATCTATTTTAAGTTTATATAATTTATCTGCTCCTGGAACATCTTCTGCTTCTAGAATTTCACCAACTCTAAGATCTAATTTATTCCATTCATTAAATGTTATTATTCCTTCTGTCATTTTAATAACCCCTTATTCCAAGAGTTTTTAATATTTTTGATAATATTCCATTTTTAGGGGGTTCAAATCTAACTTCTTCTCCTAATATTCTTCTTGAAGTAAGCATATAATTTTTAGCAGCAGGACTTTTTGGATGAGTGTAAATAACTGCATTTTTCATAACATGAGACTCTTTAATTGAATCATCTTCAGGTATAATTCCAAGTATTGGGACTTCTAACATATCTTTTATATTTGATATTGACATCTCAATTTTTTTGCCTTGATATCTTGTTATTATGACCCCCATTACAGTTTTTCCCATTTCTTCTGCTAGTTTTACTGCTTTTAGAGCATCCGTTACAGCAGACATTTCAGGATTAGTAACAATTATTATTTCATCAGCAGCCATCATAGAAGATCTTGCTTCTTCACCTAGCCCTGCTGCAGAATCAATTATTATGTGATTTGACATTTTTTTTAATCTTTTTGCTACTTCTGAAAGTTTTCTATAATCTATTTTTTCAGATTCTTTTAAAGAAAGAGAAGCTGGAATTATTTTTGTTCCTGATTCATGTTCATAAATAGCATCTTCGAGTTTTGCTTGACCATTTAACACATGATTTAAAGTTGTTGGAACTATTGGTGCTCCTAAATGTATTCCGATATTTGGAGTTGTTAAATTTCCGTCTATTATTATAACATCTTCTCCTAACTCATTTAGAGAAGTTCCTAGGTTTATTGTTGTAGTTGTTTTTCCTACACCACCTTTTCCAGATAATATTGCATATATTTTAGCCATTTTTATTCTTAACACTCACTTTTTAGATAAATGAAAAATTATATTTTTCCAGTATCATAAAAATTTCTCAATTTTTAGATAGAAGAAAAAGTTTGGTATAATTTATAAATCTTTCTAGAATCTCAGAGTATTCTTTTAGCTTCTCAAGATTTATTGAAATCTCTTTCCATTTATAAGTTACTTTTAAACAAACTCCTTTTCTAAATTCTCCTTCTTTAGTTTTATTTAAACCATCAATAAGTCGGAAAATTTCATACATTTCCAAGACTTCTGTTATTTCTTTATTATTTTTAAAAGTTTGTTTTATAAGATCAATTTTTAATTTAGGTGCATCAGGTATTGTTTTGATCATTTTTTTCTTTTTTGCCTTTTCCAACAGGCCATCAAAGGAATATTCCATCATTATTTTCCATCTTTTCAGTAAA
>JAGVIM010000096.1 GCA_020056045.1 Nanobdellota archaeon
ATTTTCCTAGAAGATAAATTAGATAAATACATGTCTATAGACATAGCAATAGTTTTATTATCCGTCCTCATTCTGTAAAAGCCATCGTCAAAGGTAAAATACTTTTTACAGTCATTACAATAGTATTTCTGAATTTTACCTCTATTGTTAGTCTTTCTGTATCCTTGCTTTGAAAAGTTGATATTTCCACAGTGCTTACATTTTATATTATGATTTTTCATAATATAATTAGGCACCCGAAGTATATAAATCTTTCGGTGCCCGAAAATACAAATAGAAAAAATGGATTAAAAATAATAAAAAATTAAAAAAATATTTAGAGTTTCCTACTCTTTTTCAATAATAATCTTGCCATTATCAGTTTTAACTTTTAACTCTTTATCGAGAAGCTTTAATTCCTCAACAACTTTAATTGGTAAATTAATTCTGTATTTATAATAAGTAGTATTTCCAACTTTCTTATCAATAACTTTCATTATTTTCATAAAATTATTAGGAACCCGAACTATTTAAATTATTCTATAATTAAAAATAGCAGACGTTTATTTGACAGCTTACAATAAACATAGTTTTATAAATACGAATTTTCTATTTTTATTACATATAACAGCTATAAAGATAACTTAAAGTTATCTAAACTAGTTCTTGTATGAATTAATGTGCGGAGGATATAAATAATACAATGGGAAATTTTAATAGCAGTGGACCAAGAAGAAGCGGAGGCGGATTCGGCGGCGGCGGTAGCGGTGGCGGCGGATTTAGAAGAAGCTTCAATGATGGACCAAGAGAAATGCATAAAGCAGTTTGCTCAGAATGTAAGCAAGAATGTGAAGTTCCGTTCAAGCCTACAGAAGGTAAGCCAGTTTATTGTAGAGATTGTTTTCAAAAACATAAACCAGCTAGATTCTAAGTAAAATTAGAATTAAGCTAAACTACATTTTTTTTATTTTTTTATTAATTTTATATAGTGAAAAAGAGGGGATTAATAGTAATTTTGTATTATTGTTATCTTAAAAAACTTAAGAGAGGATTGAATAGATTAAAATATTACTCATCTTAGCTTCTAGAAAGTTATAGATAATAATTTACAATAATACCTATATAACTTTATGAACTTTTAATATTATGAAAGATTATATTGTTGGAATTCTAATGGGGGCCTATGATTTTATTAATCCAGAATATGCTAGAAATAGAAGAATGGCAGAATTTGAAGGATTAAAAGAATCAGGAAAATTAGAAGGTATGTGTTCTTTCGAAGTTCATAGGTTATTTGGAATTCATAAAATATCTAAGGAATTTTAAAGTCTATTTATTAATGTGAATACTCAATAAATTTTGTGAGTATGTATAAGCGATTAATCATTCATTTCATAACTTGATAGTTTTTGACATTAACTACAAGATTTATAGTTATTAGGACGTAAGTATTATATAACCCTAATTCTTAGAATATTTGTGCCTCGATTCCAACAGAAAACTTTAAAGTTTTCTGTGGCTTAAAAAATCTCTAAAGATTTTTTTCAGCTTACGAACCTTCAGATACAGACAATTGCTTCGCAATTCTCTGTCTGTTCGATTTGCAGGCAAATCAAACACTGCACGAATTAAAAATTCGCTAGTGTTTGTTATAAGAGGTATAACTTCACATGAGAGAATTCATATATTATTCAGAACGAGCCAGAACAACAGGAAATTTTGGGGATGACCTAATGAAAGCTGGAAGAATGGACATAGCCTGCCAGATTGTTATTATGGCATTTTTCATTTCACATAAAATTAGAAATAGTGTTAAACTACATTTAATTTTTAATGGACCTCCTGATTCACCAAAACATATTGAAATGTTTCCTGGAAAAGCACTTGGAGAAGATTCTGACCATGATATATCAAAGAAAGATGTTGCAGGACTTATTAAAAAACTACTCTATAAATATAAACCTGGAATAAAAAATGAAGTAATTCCTGGATATCATATTGAAAAAAAAGGAATTATTGATGTTGTAAATGAAATGCTTGATGAAGGCAAAGAGGTTTTTATTTTAGATAAAAAAGGAGAAGACATAAGAGAAATTAAAATTGGGAAAAATCCAGTCTTTATTTTGGGAGATCATGATGGAATTCCCAGATTTGAATTAAAAAGACTTAAAAAACTAGATATAAAAAAAATAAGTGTTGGAAATGAAATGTATTTTGCTTCTCAAACAATGACAATAGTACAAAATGAACTAGATAGAAGAGGGATTGAATAGTTCTATTAACATTTATTGTCAATAACAAACCTTAAATATATCATAATCAATAAAATACTTATACTAAAAGGTGAAACGACTTTCAAAAACCATAGAAAACCTTCGGTTTTAATAACAAGGTTTTTGAAATACAGAAAATTAATAATTTTCTGTTTGTTCGTTTTTAACAAAACAAACATGAAAACACTTAGAATCTATATTTCGGGAACTGTTCAGGGCATTTTATTTAAAAAATATTTAGAAGAACAGGGAATTAAAATTGGTGTAAGAGGTTTCCTTAGACAAACAGAAGATGGAAGAATAGAAATTGCTATGGAAGGCACAGATGAAAAAGTAAAAGAAATGCTTGAGATATGCAAAGCTGGAACAAAACATGCTCAGGTAAGAGATGTTCAGGTTAATGAAATAAAGTATCAGGGTTTTGAAGGATTTAGATTAAGTAAATTATAAAATATTTTAGTAATGTTAATATCTATAATTCTAATAGAAAATTATTAGAGTAGAATTTAGAAGTAAGAGTTTTTTCCAATTATTAAGTTTTGGTTGATGACAATTCGCAAAACTGTTTACCTACATTTCCTCTAGTTTTTTAAATATAATAAAAAATATAAACTAGATTAAAATAAGAATATTCATGATAGCTAGAAAAATAATTGTTTCTGGAGGAGTTCAGGGTGTTTTTTATAGGAGATTTGTTTATAATAATGCTGTTAAGCTTGGACTCTGTGGTTATGTTAAAAATCTTAATAATGGAAATGTTGAAATTGTTGCTCAGGGAGAAATAGAAAAAATTAATGAACTAATTAAAGAATGTGAAAAAGGTCCTGAAGGAGCATATGTTGAAAATGTTGAGGTTAGTGAAATTGATATTAATGATTTTAAAGGTTTTGAGATAAAGGGCTAACTTCCATTAGTAACTTATTTAAATTCGCTTTTTCTAATAATTTTATGAATAAAAATAAAATTAATAAGAATGATGAAATTGAAAAATTAAAACCTATAATAATCAAGATTTTAAAACAAAAAGGCATTAAAAAGGCAGCTATATTTGGAAGTTATGCAAGGGGAGATCAGAAAAAAGATAGTGATATTGATATTTTAATTGAGCCCCCTAAAGGAATGGGATTAGAATTTTTTGGACTGAATTTAGAGCTTGAAAAAGAACTTGGACTCAAAGTAGATTTATTAACCTATAACAGCATAAATTGTCATATTAAAGAATACATACTTGCTGATGAGGTGAGAATAATATAAAATGGGACGAGAGGAATTAATTATAAATGAAAGAAAAAAGAAACTTGAAGAATTAAAAAAATTAGGAGTAGATCCTTATCCACATAAGTATGAACCTAAAGATTATTCTTCTGATATTAAAGAAAAACATTCTAAATTAAAAGAAAATCAAAAAACAAAAGATAAGGCAAAAATTGCAGGAAGAGTAATGACCATAAGGGATTTAGGAAAATTAATTTTTGCAACTGTTCGGGATTCAAAAGGAAGAATACAAATAATATTACAA
>JAGVIM010000150.1 GCA_020056045.1 Nanobdellota archaeon
TAAGAACAGAAAATGTATTTGGAAATTCAAGTCCTGAAAAATATTTTTTGATTAATGAACAAAAAGCATATACACAGGTTGATGGAAAAGATATTCAAACTTATTTTGCTGAAAGACAATAATAAACTAGGATAATAATATATGTCAAAAATAAGTACCAGTCAATAGTAAAAAATCATATACATAACTTAAATATAGTATAAAACTAAAAACAACATGGTAGTAAAAGAATTCATTGAAGAAATATCTGATAAAGATGAAAGAGCTCTAGCATCTAAAGTATGGAATTGGACTAAAGGAGTAGCTTATGGGGCTGTTGCTTCTGCAGCATTATGGGGAAGTTTTTATACTGTTCCACAAAATTCACAAGCTGTTGTTCAAAGATTTGGTGAATACACAAGAACAACTGAATCTGGACTCCATTTTAAAATACCTTTTATTGAAGATGTTACAAAAGTTCCTGTAAAACAAGCTCAAACAGAAGAGTTTGGATTTAGAGCATTAAAACCAGGAGTTGATTCTCAATATATTACAATTGAAGATATAACTTCTGGAAAAGTTAGTGAAAAAGATTTAGAACATATGCTTGCTAATTCTGGCGTAGATATGTCAAGAGTAAATAAAGGAAACCTAAAGGGAGATGCTGAAAACCTTCTTAGAGGGGAATATCTTACTCTTACTGGTGACTTGAATATGGCTGATGTTGAGTTTATTGTTCAGTATGATATTAAAGATCCTGTAGCTTATTTGTTTAATGTTAATAATCCTAGACAAACAATAAGAGATTGTTCTCTTGCTGTAATGAAACAATTAACTGGAAATGGAAGTGTTGATGAAGCAATTAATATTGGAAGAATTGATTATGAAAACGACAGTAAAAAATTAATACAAAGATTAATGGATAATTATGAAACAGGAATAAATGTAACACTTGTTAAATTGCAGTCTTCTAATCCTCCTACAAGAGTATCTCCTGCATTCCATCGTGTCGTAAGTTCTATTCAAGAAAAAGAAACAAAAATAAATCAAGCTAAACAAGCATATAATGAAGTTGTTCCTAAAGCAAAAGGAGAAGCTCAACAGAGAATTGAGATAGCTAAAGGTTATGCTGTTGAAAGAGTTAATAAAGCAAAAGGAGAAGTTCTAAGATTTAATGAAGTTTATCAAATATTTAAACAAGATCCTGAAATAACAAAACAGAGAATGTATTTTGAAACAATGTCAAAGGTTCTTCCACAAGTAGATGAAAAATGGATAATTGAATCTGGAAATGATGGCTTATTGAGATTATTAAATTTAAATCAAGGAGCACGACAAGATGGAAAAAAGTAATGAAGCAAATTATGAATCTGAAAGAGATAAAACAGCAAAAAGAATTAAAAGCAAATTAATAAAATCAATTGGAAAAGTATTGATTGGGGGATCTGTATTAATCACAGGTTTAAGTTCTGTTTACACTATTGGTCAAAACGAACAAGCTGTAATAACACAGTTTGGAAATCCAGTAAGAGTAATATTAAATCCATTAGAAACACCTGATAAAGAAGAAACTGTTAAAAAACTAAAAACAGAATATGCAGATAGAGGGGTTTCTTGTTCTGAGGGCGCTGGATTAAAATTTAAAATACCATTTATACAGAGCGTAAATAGATTTGACAGAAGACTTCAAAGATGGAATGGAAACCCTGAACAAATTCCAACAAAAGATAAAAAATATATTTGGGTTGATACAACTGCAAGATACTTTATTGAAGATCCATTAAAATTCTTAAATACTGTTGGAGTAGAGTATAGTGCTCATGGAAGATTAGATGAGGTTGTTGATTCTGAAACAGGAACTGCAATTAGAACTAGAAACCTGATTGAAGTAGTTAGAAGTAATGACAGAGAAATGAGAATTGCTGAAGAAGAATTAAGAGAGACTATTCCATCTGAAAAAGCATCTGAAGGAAGAGCAAAAATATTAGAAGAGATAACAAGAAATGCAATGAAAATATGCAGAGAAAGGTATGGGATAGCAATTCATCCTGAAGGAGTTTTGATAAAAGGAATTAATTATGTTCAGGAAGTAAAAGAAAAAGTTGAAGACAGAATGATTGCTGAAAGAGACAGAATTTCTAAAAAGTATATTTCAGAGGGTGAAGGTGAGTATCAAAGAATAATGGGTGAAAAAGAAAGAGAAGTAAAAAAAATATCCTCTGAAGCTGAAAAAACAGCAAAAGAGATAATGGGTAAGGCAGATGCAGAAGCAACAAGAATATATGCAAGAGGATTTCATCATAAAGAAGTTGATAGTCAGGGAAAAATCTTAAGAGAATCTGATGTTGTTGGATTTAATAGTGACCCTGAATTCTACAAGTTCTGGAGAACTCTTCAATTATATGAGGATGGTGTTGGAAAAGGAACAAGAATGGTTCTTGGAACTGATAATCCTTTATTTGAATTAATGGGCGGAAAAATGCCTTCTTATGAAAAAAGAAGTTTAAAAGAAATAGCACCTGAAAAGAAATAATATTTCAAAACAATTTCTTTTATTTTAATTCTATTAGGTATAAAATATACCTTTATTAGGTATAAATTAGACCAAAACAAAATATTTATAAGGTATAAAATATACCTTTATTAGGTATAAATTAGACCAAACAAATTGACAATTAACATGACAACTATTGATGAACATAAAAAGAAAATAAATGAACATCTTGAACAAATTGAAGATGCAATAAAAGCAGGAATAGAAAATAGACCTGTAACAATTGGTTTTCATTGTTCAGCTTGCGCTATACAATTTTTAGAATTATATTTACATGTTACTAACAAAATTCCTATTGGCAAGGTTATCAAACATGACTGGTTCAAGAAACCACAACTTAAACAGAAAAAAGATCCATTAATAGAAAGAAAATTAAGTATAAAATTCCTAAAGAAAGAAGAAATATATGAACTAATATATAATCTAGAAGAAGATAGAAATATTTTAATGTATGGAAAACCTTTGGAAAAACAAATAAAAAATATGATTGATAATTTTTTAAAATTAAAAGAAATTTTTAAGGAGTTATTTGAAAATGAAAAATTCGAAATCTGACTTAATAGCTTATGCAATGTCATTTGTATCTTTTGTTTTGCCTAAGATAAAAGTAAATGAAATAATCTTATTTGGAAGTGTTTCTAGAGGAGATTATGGAAAAGAAAGTGATATTGATTTATTCTTTGATGTAGATAATAATGATGATAATCAAGAAAAAGAAATAAAAAAAGTTTTAGATAATGAATTAATTAAATTCTCTAAATCAAAGATAGGAGAAACTTGGTCTTTAATGGGAATTAAGAATAATATAAGCATTAAAGTTGGCAAACTTGATGAATGGAAATTAAAAAGAAGCATAATAAGTGATGGAATTGTTTTGTATGGTAAATACAAAGAACTTCCTAAGGGAATAGAAAAATTTATTTATTTTAATATTAAACCTATAAAAAATATTGCAAAAAGAAATAAGATAATAAGAAGCTTATTTGGAAGAAAAGAAGAGAATTATAATAATGAAGGAATAATAAACAAATTTAAAGGAAGCAGATTAACTCCTACTTCATTTTTAATACATTCTGAATATCTCAAGGATATTATTGATTTGTTTTCAAAAGAAAAAATTGATTATAGCTTTTTTGAGGTTTGGAAGGAAAAGATTCAGGTTTGAGGGTTAAAACAATTTCTTTTGCTTCACATCATTAGCTTTTTCAACATTCTTGAAAGTTGACCAACTTTTCCTGAATATCTCTGGATATTTTTGATAATTTTCTTTTATGAATTTTTGAGTTTTAGGATTAGCTGGATAACCAGGACCTGTATCTCCGTATTTCTTTTTTATTTTATCCATTTCTTCTTCTCTTCTAACTTTTGCAAGTATTGATGCTGCACTGCAAATAGGATAATTAACATCTGCTTTATGTTCACAAACAATATTTACATTTTTATTTTTTAATAGTTTTCTTAGGTGGTCTTCATATTTTTTAGGAATTGGATGAGGACAATCAATAATTACTTTATCTGGATTTAATTCATTTATTATAATTGCCTGATGTTTTGCTTCTAACCAGTTTAAATTCATATCATTACCAACTGACTCTACTGCTTCATCAATTTCTTTTGGAGAGACTGCTATTATTTTGTATTCTGCAATACTTGTAATTGAAGCCCATAATTCTACTCTTTTTTTATGAGGTAAGAGTTTTGAATCTTTAACTTCTCCAAGAAGTTTTTCATCACCTTCATTAATCATTGCTCCTGCAATTATTAATGGGCCTATTACTGGCCCTCTGCCGGCCTCATCAATGCCTAAAACTTTTGTCATATAAACAATATTGCAAAAGTATTTATAAAGATATATAATTATTTCAAGACATGAAAAGACATAACCTACATACGCATACAAATTATTCAGATGGAAAGAATACTCCTGAAGAATTAGTTAGAAAAGCTATAGATGGGGGGCTTGAAATTATTGGAATCAGTGACCATGGGTTTACTAAAAAAATAAGAGGCTTAAATCAAAATTCACTTCCAGATTATATTAGACAACTTAAAGCTTTAAGGCAGCGAACATCTGGTATTGAGATTAAAATTGGCCTTGAAATTGATACATGTAAACCTGATGGAATTGATCCTGAACAACTGCCTTTTGAAATAATAAATCAATTAGATTATA
>JAGVIM010000183.1 GCA_020056045.1 Nanobdellota archaeon
ATAATATAGTAATAACTGAAAATCCAGATTTTTTAATATTTAGTACAGATTATGGAGCAGACAATTCTATTGTAAGAAAATCTGCTTCAAAAGTGCCTTTCCTAAATAGATATAAATCACCAATAAGGCAGTTTTTGTCAAATACTCCTTTTATAGGAAGAATTTTTTCAGATTTTGTAGTTATGAAAACAAAAATAATGCCAAATATTAAGACTGATGCAACAAAAATATTTTTCTCTCCTGCAAACTGTGTTCCAGACATGTCTAAATGTGATTGGGCAATTACATGCGATTATTACGATCAAATAAAAAATAATAGGTATTTTATAATTCCCTGGTATAAATTTTATTGTAATGCTGGAGAAGAACTAATAAAAAAGGATAATGATATAAATAATATAAAAAATAATAAAACTAAATTTTGCAATTTTGTTTACTCAAATAATACCCCCTTTAGAAACAAATTTTTTAAAAAATTATCTAAATATAAAAGAGTGGATTCTCCTGGAAAGTCCATGAATAATATGCAGTCTATTGAAAGAAATAATGAAAAAATAGTATTATCCTTACCAAAAAAAGGCATGTCTGAATGGGAAAAACAAAAGATTAAATTTTTACAACCCTATAAATTTACAATTGCATTTGAAGGAAAATATAATTGGGCAGTTTCTGAGAAAATCTATGATGCAATGCTAGCAAATACAATACCCATATATTGGGGAAATCCTGGTGTTGAAAGAGACTTTAATACCAAGAGTTTTTTAAATTATCATGACTTTGAAAAAGAAATAAAACAAAAAATTCCAAATATTTTAAATAAAATTCCATTTATAAGATTTTTAGTTAATATTTTAATAATAGAGCCAATTGCAACTAAAAGATTAATAAAAAAAGTAATAGAGGTAGATAACAATAATGAACTCTATGAAAAATATTTAAAAGAACCTTGGTATAACAATAATAAACTACCTGATTCTTTAAATGAGACTATTTTAAGGGAAAAATTAAAACAGATTTTTGGATAATATTTTCTACAACAATAAACCTTAAAAGTATTAATTTCATAGATATTAAATGGACATATTAGTAAATATTTCAGTTGGGGAGCTCTTAGATAAAATTTCAATTCTTGAAATAAAAAAAGAAAGGATAAAAGATTCTGTAAAATTAGAACACATAAATAAGGAATTAAATATATTAAGAAAAATATGTGATGAAAATGTAGGGGAGTGTGAGAATTTTATAAATCAACTAAAAGAAGTTAATGAAAAAATTTGGGATATTGAAGATAAAATAAGAAAAAAAGAATCTTCAAAAGAATTTGACAGTGAGTTCATTGAATTTGCAAGGGGAGTTTATTTTAATAATGATCCAAGATTTAGAATAAAAGATGAAATTAACAAACATTTTGGTTCAACAATATTTGAACAAAAACAGTATGATGAATATGATAAAAAAATAGGTGCATTATAACATTAGTCTAATCTTTATTTTCAATTAATTTAAACTTTCTACTACCTTTTTAAGACCTTCTTCCAAATTAATTTTTGCTTTAAATTTTATTTCTTTTTCAGCCTTTGAACCATCCAAGAATATTCTTTTTAGTCCTTCTGGCTTTGTAGGATCAAATGTTAATTCTCCTTTAAATTCAGTTATTTTCTTAATTATTTCAGCTATTTCCTTTATTTTTGCTTCTCTTCCAGAACTAATGTTGATTGGTTCTGAAGAGTCATAAGATTCTACACATTTTATTATTCCTTCAGCAGCATCATCAACATAAATAAAATCTCTTGTTGTTTCTCCAGTTCCCCAAATCTCAACACTCTTTGACTCATTTCTATTAGCATCGAGAAATCTTTTTATCATAGAAGAAATAGGGGAATTTGGATTTTGAAAAGGTCCATAAATACTTGTCATTAAAATATGTATTGCATTAAAATCATATCTTTTTCTATAAATTAATGATTGAAATAACATCATTCTCTTTGCAATAGAATAAGCACTTGCATCTTCATCAACCTCTCCCTTCAATAAATCTTCTTCTTTAAATGGAACCTCTAAATTCTTTGGATATTCAAAAGAACTTCCTATTCCAATAAATTTTTTAACATTATATTTTCTAGAATATTCCAATACCAATGTATTCATCATTACATTATCAGAATATACTTCTGCAGAATGTTCTTTTATATAACTTGTACTTCCAACATTTGCAGCCAAGTGAATAACAACATCTAGTTTTGATTTTTCAAATATTTTCTTAACATCTTCTTCTTTTCTTAAATCATATTCTTCTATTTTTGGAATAAATACTTCTCCACCTTTTTCTTGAATTTTTTTAACTATCACTTTTCCAAGAAAACCATCTCCACCAGTAACAAGAATTTTC
>JAGVIM010000030.1 GCA_020056045.1 Nanobdellota archaeon
ATTAGTTTATCAATTACTTCTGAATCATGAAGAGTACAATCTCCATTTATTCTTAAAATAACATCTCCTTTAAATTTTTTGACTGCTTGATAAAACCTATCTAATACATCGTTTTCATTTCCTGCAAATCCATTTATCCCATATTTTTGAGCTTCTTTTAATAAAGATTCATCTTCTTTTTTTTCAGTAGTAGCTAAAACAACTTCATTAACGAGTTTTGCTCCTTTAACTGCTTCAATTACATACCCAATTGCAGACTTTCCCTTAATTTCCATTAACATCTTATTAGGTAGTCTTGATGAACCTGTTCTTGCCTGAATAATTGCTAAAACTTTTGCCATTTTTAAATAGGGATTAGGGGGATTAAAAAGTTTTGTATTTTTTATTTTATGGCTTTTTCCATAAACTGGGAAAAATAATGCTCTTGTTAATACCCATAAATTTATCTTTCAAATTTTTAATAATTTTACTGGTATTTGTTTCCTTTTCAACAATTTTTATATCCTGTTCTAGTTGTTCAAGATTGTCAACTCCAAATACAACATAGTCTATATCTAAATTATTATAGGAAAATAATAATGAAGCCTCTACTCTTGAAAAATTATTTTTTTTAATTATTTCATCAAATTCATCAAGATATTTCTTTGACTCTTCTAAGTGTTTTGGAACTTTTTCCTTATCCATTACAGTAAGACCCTGTAAAAATGCACTTCTTGCAAAAACAGTTACTTTATTTTTCTTACAAATTTTAAAGAAATCAGTTTTATCCATTCTCTGATCAAAAATACTATAGGGTATTTGAATAAAATCAACAGGAAGGTTTGCAGCATATAACGCATCTTTTTCCTCATAAATAGAGACTCCCAAATTATCAATCAGTCCATTCAATTTGCAATTCTTTAATGCCAAAACTATTTTTTCATTATAAATATCGCCAGGAGTATGTAATAAGTATCCATAAAGGCATTTTAGATTTAATCGGTTTAACGATTTATTAATCTCATTTTCAATTATTTTATTAACTTCATTCTGATCTTCATTTCCAGAAAATAGGTTGGGCATTAGTTTTGAAATTACAAATATTCTATTCTGTAATTTATTTTTTTTTATAAATTCTCCAAGAATTTCTTCTGCATTACCATAGGCAGTAGCAGTATCAAATATTTTTATTCCATTTTCAAAAGCATACTTTAAAATTTTTAAAGATTCTTCCAAAGGAGGCTTTCCATGAGGATTATTTATACCATAGTTTAATCCTAATTGCACTGTTCCAAGACACAATCTTTTTTTCTTATTTACCATTATATATCGGTCATATTCTATTTCATTAATTTTTATTTTTTCTTCTTTTACTTTTATAAATCCTGTTTTTTTATAGGCCCTAATTGCAGCAATATTATCTGAAGTAACTCCTAGCTCAATTTCATTTAAATTTAATATATAAAATCCATAATTTACAATTAATTCTGTTGCTTCTGTTGCAATACCTTTTCCCCAATAATTTTTATCACCTATAATTATTCCCAAATCACAATTTTTATTTTTAAAATTAATTTTTTCTATTTTTATATTTCCAATATGTTTATTATTTTCTTTGTAAAATATTCCTAAAAAAAGACATTTTGGATCCTGATTTTTTTCTTTTATGTATTTCTTTAATTCCTCTATTGTAGTTTTTTTTGTAACAATATTTTTATTTACCTCTGGATCTGATAACCAACTACAATATTCAGAACTGGCATTACTTTCAGTTAAGTTTCTTAAATATATTTTCTCCCCAACTAGTTTTTCATTGATTTTCATTTTATACATGCCTAACACTAAGTCCTCTTTCTTTCATAAAAGATCTTGTTTTTATTAAATTTTGGTCTGTAAAATGAAATAGGCTACCTGCTGCAACAGCTGAAGCTTGTCCAATATTTATTGCATCAGCAAAATCTTGCAAGGTCCCAGCACCCCCACAGGCAATTACTGGGATATTTACAGAATTTGCAATTTTTTTTATAGTTTCAATATCATAGCCATTCATCATACCATCCCTATCAATACAATTTATTAAAATTTCCCCTGCACCTAATTTTTCAACTTCTTTTGCCCATTCGACAGGATCTAAATTAGTCTGTTTTTTACCTCCATGAGTAAAAACAAGATTTTTTCCATCAACATTTTTATAATCAATAGAAACAACAATATTTGCACTACCAAATTTTTTAGAAGCTTCCTTTATAAATTCAGGATTTTCAACAGCTGCACTATTAATTGAAATTTTATCTGCTCCTGCGTTTAATAGTGTTTTAATGTCTTCTATTGTTTTTACTCCCCCTCCAACAGTCAGTGGCATAAAACATTCTTCTGAAACTCTATCTATTATTTGAATTAGATTTTTTCTTTCTTCAATTGAAGCAAGAATATCAAGAAAAACAAGTTCATCTGCCCACTGTGCATCATATATTTTTGCAGCAGTTATTGGATTTCCAACATCCCTATATTTATCAAACTGCTTTGTTTTTATCATTCTGCCATTTTTTAATAATAATACTGGAATTAATCTTTTCTTTAACATTTTAAGGTTTCCATTTAATAAAGTTCTCCATGAACTTCATTCCATTTATTTGACTTTTTTCAGGATGAAATTGAGTTGCAAAAATATTTCCTTTTTGAATTGCACAGACAAATTCTTTATCATAATTACAGGTTGCAACAATACATTCATCACTTTCAGGAATAAAATAATATGAATGAACAAAATAAAAATTCTTATCCTTAGTCATTCCATTAAATAAAGGCGTTTCTTTTTTTATTATAATATCATCCCATCCAACATGAGGAACTTTAAACTCTTTTTTAAGTTTCAATCTTTTAACTTCTCCTGGAATAAAATTTAAACCTTTATTTTCTCTTCCCTCATTACCTTTTGTTGCAAGTAATTGCATACCTAAACAAATTCCTAAAAATGGTTTTTTCTTTTCTAAAACTTCTTTTCTTAAAATTTCTATCAAACCAAGTTTTTCCAGATTTCCTATACCTTCGTCAAATGATCCAACTCCTGGAAGAATTATTCTTTCTGCTTTTTCAATATCTTCTTTTTTATTAGATATTATTACCTCTGCACCAATTACTTCAAGAATATTTTTTACTGACTTCAGGTTACTTATACCATAATCAATTATAACAATCATTTTAAATTCCTATTTAGACAAAATTATTACTTTGTTTTGTCCCATAAATCTTGATCAGGAAGTTTTTCTCCCCTTTTAATATCTTCTGAATCAAATTTATGCGGAGCAATTACATGAGATAGGGCTATTTCCATAAATTCTTCTTCAGTTAAATCAAGGTAGTTAAGGAAAACATCTAAACTTGCAGGTCTTTTTCCCTCATATTTTTTTATCATTTCAAGAGCTTGTTCTTTTGTTACTCTTTTATTTCTTAAGTCAATACTCATAAGATGGCTTGTTCTAGAAAAACCTCTTTTTATAAATTTTAAATAATCTCTTATTCCCTGAAACATACATTCAATTTTTTCATAATCATATCCAGGCGGAACTCCTTCCACTATATTTCCTTCCCATTCAAGTTCTTTTTTAATTAATTCAGATTGTTTTTTCACATCCCAAGGAATATAACTTCCAAGACAAACAGATCTATAATTTATTGCCTTAAGATCCTTAAGCTTTGGATAAGTAAATGGTTTTAGATCTCTTTCAGTAATAGTACCATCCAAAAATCCAATCATATCTTGGGCAGTTATTCCAAGATTTCCCCACATATTAAATCTTTTCTCATCAACTTCTTCGTTATCATCATAGGTATAATAAGAAGTATATTCTGCAGATGGTTCTCCCCAGATTATTAAAGGTACTTTAAAGTTTATTGCTACTTGCATTGGAAAAGAACATATCCCTGTATGACAATGCCAGCAAAAATCTCCTTTTCTTTTTAATGATTCTAGCATTAATTTTTTAACAACATGCCAATTTGGTCTAAAATGTAAATAATCAACACCTAATTTTTTCATTGTTCTTTCTGTATTTTGTTTTAATTTAGGTCTTAAAAAACCATGATCAAAACAAACAACAAGAGGTTTTAATCCAAATTCCTTAACAAGAGAATATAAAGTATAGGTGCTATCTTTGCCTCCACTATATGGAACAATGCAGTCATAATCATATTTTCCTTTATATTGGTTTATTAATTCTATAAATTGTTCTTTTTTCTTACTCCAATCAATTCTTTCTTTTTTGTTTTCTTGTTGTCTACAAACATTACAAACTCCATCATTATCAAAAGTTATTGTTTCTTGAGTTTCGGGAAGTAGGCAATTATTACATCTTTTTAAGGATTCTTTCATAAAACCTATATAGAAAGACTGTTTTTAAGCTTTTCTTTGATATAAGACCCTATTCATGTTTAACAGATCTAAATGTTGGAACAATTTCATACTTATGTTTTGTATCACTAAGTGCTTCAGGATCTAAGATCGCTCGAGATATTGCTTCTTTAATTTTTGCATCACTTTCTTCAGAATCTAAAAATGGACTTATTAGTTGTTTTACTAATACAGGAACATGATTTTGTATAAATACTTGGAAGTCTACTTGTTGAAGTGAAGTTCCAATTTGAGTTGTTGTAAATCCCTGTTCTCTTGTAGTTTCTCTAACTTTTTCAAAATCATATTTAGGCTTTGATAAAGAAGTATAATCTGGTAAATCAAATCCTCCTCTTAAACAAACATCTTCCAAAACTTTTGCTAAAAATCCATTGTATCTAAATCCATACTTTTCTACAGGAAATCTAGAATCATTATAAAAATGTGAAGCACTATTCCAAACAATTTCTGCGCCAGGTCTTAGAACTTGTGCAATTTTTCCAAATGATTTTGATAATTCTGTCCAATGCATTACTTGATTTGCAATAGCTCCATCCATACTTTCAGAATTAATCTCTAAACACTCTTGAACATCTCCTTGTAACAATTCTACCCTATCTTTATATTGTAGCGATTCTGCTCTAAATTCTTCCCAATAGTCTAATAATTTTTTATCAGTTACATAGGAAAGCAAATCAGTTCCCTCAGCTTTATGAAATTTATATTTGGCAACAAGAAGCATTCCTGAAGAGAGCTCTAGTCCTGTAACTCTTTGAGATTTATTCTGAGCAAGTAATTCTAGTGTAGCAATTCCTGTTCCAGATCCAACATCAAGAACTCTTCCTTTTCCAACAGGATTTAAATTTTGTATTAGTTTTTCTGCATTATATCTATATGCGCTAACTAATCTTGGAAAGTTTCCATCTGTAGCAATGACTGGATAATTTGCTTCATAAATGTCATATAAAATACCTTTGTCTAGATCTCCTGAATAAGGATTACCATTATCTTTATTTCCAGTAAATGCTCCTGATCCTAATTTAGAATCTTTCATTTTTTAAGAATTATAAGCCCCTTTTTAAATATTCTGATATTCTTAAGTTATTAAATAGAATTCTTCTTTAATTGCTCTAATCTTGTTTTAAACTCTTTAGGATTCTTATTATATCTCCCATGTTTTTCAAATAATATTTTTAGCAGCGCTTTATCCCCCAATGGCTTACTTCCAAATGTTTTAATAAACAACTCTTTACTTTTTTCTTCATCTTTTTTTATTTTATTCAGTTCTTCAGAATTAATACTGGATTTTACTCCGATAAAATCAATTTTATACTTTTTATCAAAAATTGTATTGGCAAGTATCTTTAATCTTTCTATATGGTAATCACTTGAAATAATAACTACCTTAAAACATTTTTTTATTTCCAAAATTCCAATCTTACAAAATAATAACTGACCAACACTTTCAAGTGATATTTCTTCTTTGATTATGTCTTCTTCTTTAACTCCTTTTTCAATAGCATATTTTTTCATAGCTTGGGCAAGTGATATTCCAAAAAGCTCTTTATAATTTCCAGAAACAATTATTTTTTTAAGTTTGCCTGAAAAATACAATCCCATCCCATTTTCTAGTCTTTCTTTAGTTTGGTCACTGAGTGATTTATCTTTTTTTAGTTCATGAGCAAGGACTATACAGCAGTCATATTCCATAATGAATCAATATTAATCTTATTTAATAATTTATCTAAGATTTGTACTAGCTTATCTTTATGAATCTCCTATGAAAATTATTTGACATTCGTAAAAATAATTTTTCTTTATTGATATGTCAAGAACTCTGGGATAACCTAAAGTGTGTTGAATTCTTGATCAGACAGAAAATTTTCATTGTGTATCTCTAAGTTAAAACAACAGAGGGTTACAATGATAATTTTCTGGATGTCAATAATCTTATCAGATGTGTAAGCAGTTGATTAATAGATTCTACATATCATCTATATCTCTTGCATATCATTGCATAACTCTTTAATGTCAGAAATTAAACCACTCACTTTAGTAAGTGGATGCAATTTTTGTTGTTTTAATTTCTGAGCATCCTAAAAACAAGTGCCAATCAAACCACATTCGCCAGCAGGCGATTTTTTACCG
>JAGVIM010000025.1 GCA_020056045.1 Nanobdellota archaeon
GATGATTGAAGTATATCTTATTTTATCTAAATATTTATAACTATATTTTTATTTTTTAGCTAATGATTATTAATAATAATTAGAAGAGCAACTTGATTAACAGAAGATTAGCTTTGTTTGAGTTATTTAATTATTAAAAAGAGGTATTAATAAAATATTAATTACTAATAAAAAGATGGTTACTAAATATATAATTGTTGTTGGGGGTGTAATTTCTGGTGTTGGAAAAGGTGTTGCAACAGCTTCTATTGCTAGAATGATGCAGGAAAGGGGATTTGAAGTAAGTGTTATTAAGATAGATCCTTATATTAATTGTGATGCAGGCACTCTTAGGCCTACTGAACATGGAGAAGTATGGGTTACTGATGATGGAGGAGAAATAGACCAGGATTTAGGAAATTATGAAAGATTTTTAGGAAAATCATTTTCAAAAAATAACAATATTACAACAGGGCAGATTTATAGAAGTCTTATTGAAAAAGAAAGAAAAGGAGATTTTTTAGGAGAAACAGTTCAATTTATTCCACATGTTCCAAATGAGATAAAAAGAAGAATAAAAAAGGTAAGTGATGGAAATGATATTGTTTTAATTGAAATTGGAGGAACAGTTGGGGATTATGAAAATGTTCCTTTTTTGTTTGCTATGAAAAGTCTTGAAAATGAAATTGGAAGTGATAATATTTGTTATCTTTTGGTTACCTATTTACCCATTCCCTCACATATTGAAGAAATGAAATCAAAACCAACACAGATTGCTGTTAAACTTTTAAGGGAAAATGGAATTCAGCCTGATTTTATTTTATGCAGGGGTAAGAAAAGATTAGATGAAATTAGAAAGAAGAAATTAGAACTTTATGCAAATATAAAATCTGAAAATATTATTTCAATGCCAGATGTTATGGGTATTGGAACTTCAAATACTCTTTATATTATTCCTCTTGATTTGGAAAAAGAAGGACTTGGAGATAAAATTTTAAACAGATTAAAGCTTGAGGAAAGAAAAAAACCTGATTGGAGAGATTGGGAAAATGCAGTTCAGAAAATTTTAGTTCCTGAGAAAGTTATAAGAGTTGCAATGGTTGGAAAATATTTAGATATTGGAGATTATCAATTAACTGATTCATATATTTCTGTTAATGAGGCTTTGAAGCATGCTGCTGCTAAGAATAATTGTAAGGTTGAAATTGAATGGATAGATTCTAAAGAGTTTGAAAATGATCTAATGGGTGTTGAAAAATTAAAGTGGTTTAATGGGTTAATTGTTCCAGGAGGTTTTGGATCAAGTGGTGTTGAAGGTAAAATAAAAGCTATTCAGTTTGCTCGTGAAAATAATATTCCTTATTTAGGTTTATGTTTTGGATTACAACTTGCTGTTGTTGAATTTGCAAGAAATAAATGTGGGCTTTTGGATGCTCATACAACTGAAATTAATTGTTCAACTTTAAATCCTGTTATTGATATTTTGCCTGAACAAAAAAATATTAATGAAAAGGGTGGAACAATGAGGTTGGGTGCTTATATGGCCATGGTTAAGGATGGAACTAGGGTTTATGATCTATATGGTGGTAATGAAGTGTTAGAAAGCGGAGAACAGGCTCATAAACCTTTAGAAGTTTATGAGAGACACAGGCATAGATATGAAGTTAATCCTGATTATCATAAATGTTTAGTTGATAATGGAATGATTTTATCTGGATTAAGTTCTGATGGGAGATTAGTTGAATTTATAGAACTTCCAAATCATAAATTTTTTATTGCAACTCAAGCACATCCTGAATTTAAATCAAGTTTACTTAAACCAGCTCCTTTATTTGATGGATTTGTAAGGGCTTGTTTGGAGTAAGAATTAAATTTTATAATTTTTTTAAATTTTAATTAAATTCCCCAGCCTAAATTATTTTTTCTTTTTATTTCTGCTATCTTTTGTAGGGCTTGTATTTCTTCAGAGGTTAGAAGGTCTTTGTTTTCTTTGAATTGTTTGAATTGTGATTCTGACATATCTGTGTAAAGATATTCTGTTTCATTTAACTGACGTTCAAAGTTGACTCCTGGAAGGGACATGGCTACTTCCATTCCTTGAGTTGCCTCTTGAACTTGTTTTTTATTTTCCTGAAGTCCTTTAACATGGGATATTTGTTCTCCTTTTTCATCCATTAAAGGCAGACCATGTTTTAATTTTCCTGCTTCAATTGCAACTCCAAAAATTGCAGGATTACTATTACGAAAAACATATTGTTTTAGAATTTTTATTTTTGCCACTGTTGCTAGTTGCATTATTCTTTCTCTTCTTATTTCATTTCTTTTTTCTTTTTGTATTTTAATTAAATCTTCAATTAATTTATAAATAATTTCATTTTTTATAATTGTTATTTTTCCTTTATCTAATTCTTTTATTTCATCATCTTCTTCTGTATTAAAGCCCAGTATTATTGCATTTTCAGGGTCTATTTTTAGATTTGTTTGTGCCGCAATTATGTCTCTTTTGTTTATTTTTCCTATTCCCGAACTTATGATATTAATATTTTCTTGTTTTAATAAAGTTGTAAGTGCTTCTAGACTTCCTAGAGAATCTGCTTTTATTATTATTCCTTTTTCATCTGTATGTAATTTATCTTCTATTTCTTTTTTAAATTCTTTTTTAATTTCTTCTAGATTATTGTTAAATATTACAAAGGGCATACCTGGAAGAATTCCTTCTGAATTAATTAGTTGCATTCTTATTCCATTTGCTGCTTTTGTTTCTTGTACTGATTTAAATTTACTTGATATTGGAAGAATTTCTTCTAAAACTCTTATTTTAGTTATAACTGGATCATTAAAACTTGCAATTGCAATTGTGTCTTGGGAAGATAGGACTCCGTCGTACAATATTGCTTCTGCATATTGCATTGATTTTTCTTTTTTTACTTCCAGAATAACTCCTTTTGGTTTTTCTCCTAGTTTTAAGCTTTCTTTTAGAAATTTTTGAGATAAACCACATAACATCATTATTAATTCACTTATACCCTCTCCTGTTTTTGCAGAGCAAGGAATTAATGCTAGTTGTGATGTAAAATCTGTAATTTCGTAGAAAGGTTTTGCATTAAATCCATGATGATGCAAAGAACCCATTATTGTTAGTAATTTTTCTTGAAATTCTAATTGAGTATTTGATGATTGTAAATTAATACTTTCTTTTAGATCATCGGAAAGTTTTCTCCAGCTAAAAATATTATCTATTTTGTTTAAAGCAATTATAAAAGGGGTTTTATTAATTTTTAAAAGTTCAATTACTTCTGCTGTTTGAGGCATTATTCCCTCGTTTATATCCATTACAATAATTGCAAGATCTGCTAAACTTCCGCCTCTTTTTCTTAGATGAGAAAAGGCTGCATGGCCAGGAGTATCAATAAATAAAAATCCAGGAAAATCTATTTTTATTTCTTTTTCAATAATCATTGGGCATCTTTTTTTAATATTTTCAATTGGAACTAATGTAAATGAAATTTTTTGTGTTATGCCTCCAGCTTCTCCTTCTGCAACACCTGTTTTTCTTATATTATCCAATAAAGAGGTTTTTCCATGGTCAACATGACCTGCAACAGTTACAATTGGTTGTCGAATAGATGTCATAATAAAATTAGTTTTAATAAGGTTAAAAGTCTTTTGGAAAGTATTTTAAATGTTCTTGTTTATATATAATTATGAATCTTAAAAAAGATGCATATGGTCAGCAAGTTTTTGCGTATTTTAAAGGTAAACCTAGTTCTGAAATAGTTGAAAGAGAAGATGGTCTTATCGGAGTTTCTACAGGTTCTCCTTTATATTTTTCAGATTATAATAAATGGCCGGTTTTAGAGAAAAAGGCTATTAAATATGCTAAAGGAAATGTTTTAGATGTTGGTTGTGGTGCAGGAAGAGTATGTTTATATCTTCAGAAAAAAGGATTAAATGTTCTTGGATTTGATAACTCTCCTCTTGCAATAAAAGTTTGTAAACTTAGGGGAGTAAAAAATGCAAAGTTGCTTTCAATAGAAAATATTGGTAAGTTGAAGTTTAGTTCAATAGATTCTGTTATAATGTTTGGTAATAATTTTGGTTTATTTGGGAATTTTAATAAAGCAAAAGTTTTGTTAAAGGAGATTTATAAAATAACAAAACCTAATGCAGTAATAATTGCTCAAAGTGTTGATCCTTATAAAACTAAGGATTCTATTCATTTGTCTTATCATAAACTTAATAAAAAAAGAGGAAGAATGTCTGGACAATTAAAAATAAGAGTAAGGTTTGAGAAATATATTAGTGATTGGTTTGATTATCTTCTTATTTCACAAAAAGAAATGAAAGAAATTCTTGAAGGTACTGGGTGGAAAATTAAAAAGTTTATTAATTCTAAGAGTTCTTCTTATGTAGCTATTATTGAAAAAGTTTGATATTAATTATTAGAAAGTTATTTAAAGTAAATCTGATTTATAATTACAAGATGGTGAATAAAATTATTTATACAGTTATTCAGACAATTATTTTATTGATATTTATCTTGTTTTTATTAATTACTGTTAATTATTTTGCTTATATTGTAGCATTTATTCTTGGTTTAATACTTTTAATATTTATTAAAAAGTATAATAAAAAAGATATTTTAATTATTAATATGATTAGTAGTATAATTGTAGCAATTATAGTTATTATTGTTTATTTTTTTATATCACAATATACAAGTCTTTTAAGTGAACCAATTTCTTCTCTAAATCA
>JAGVIM010000123.1 GCA_020056045.1 Nanobdellota archaeon
GTGCTCTTCCGATCTAACTGCGACACTTGCTCTAAAGGGCTTTATTGGACAGGGTCAAAGAGCATATCCTGATATTATGGAGGGAAATACTGTTAAAGCTGTTGTTACAATAAATGAATATAATGGAGAACTGGAAGGTGAAATAAAAAAAATAGAAAAATTAAGTGACAATGAACATAAAGTTTATCTTGAAAAAATTATTTTATTGCAGAAAAAAAGAGCAGAAGTAAAGGAAATTCCTTTTTTAATTAAAAATCCTATTTTAGATAAATTAAAACCTTTTATGATAAAGGCTGCATTTGAAATAAGACTTGCAATAATCCAAAACAGACCAATAATAATACGACATCATAATGATACAGATGGTTATTGTTCTGGTTATGCTTTAGAAAAAGCAATACTTCCTTTAATTGAAAAAGAACATGGAAGTGAAAAAGCAGGTTATGAATTTTTTATGAGATCTCCTTGTCAAGCTCCTTTTTATGAAATAGATGATTCAATAAGAGATACTGCTACTTCTCTAAGAAACATGGCTAAGTTTTCAAATAAAATGCCTCTTGTAATTATTACAGATAATGGTTCTACTCCTGAAGATTTATTTGGAATAAAACAAGGAAAAGTTCATGGAATTGAATTTATTGTAATTGATCATCATTTTTTTGATCATGATGTTATTACAAAAGAAGTTTTGACTCATGTAAGCCCTTTTTTAGTTGGAGAAGAAGGAAGTAAATTTTCTGCAGGAATGTTAGGTGCTGAATTAGCTAGATTAATAAATAATGTTCCTGGTTTAGAAGTTCTTCCTGCTATTGCAGGCCTTGCAGATAGAATTGATATTGAAAATCCTGAAACTCTTAAAGAGTATGTTAAAATAGCTGAAAAAGAAGGATATACAAAAGAACTTTTAATGAATATTTCAAAAGTTATTGATTTTGTTTCTGCAAAAGTAAGATTTATGGAAGTAAGAGAGTATATAGGTGTTGTTTTTGGAGAGCCTAGACATAAACAAAAAGAATTAGTTGGATTAATGGCCCCTTATATAATTGGACTTGAAGAAAAAGGATTAGCAATTGCAAAAGCAAACACTAGAATAGAAAAAATCGGAAAAACTAGCTTGCAATTATTAGATATTGAAAATACTTTTCCTGGATTTGGATTTTATCCTAAACCTGGAAAGTGTGTTGGAATGGTTCATGATGATTTACAGAAAACAAAGGATGTTAATAATTTAATTACAGCAGGATTAATGAAAACTGCAATAACAATAAGGGCAACAGATGGGGCTAATTTTTCAATGCATGAATTAATTTCCCACTTAAATAAACATACGCCAAATTCTTTTGTTGAAGGTGGTGGACATAAAAATGCAGGTTCAATCACATTTTTGCCAAATAAGCAAGAAGAAATATTAGGTTTAATGAAAAATTTTATTTTAGCAAGACAAAAATAAATAGTTTAATTTCTGATATGAAAAAAGAGATGATTAAAACTTCTAAAAATGATGATAGCAAGAAAAATAATTTAACAGAGGGAAGTATAATAAAATCAATAATATTTTTAACAATTCCAATTATAATCGGAAACTTACTTCAATCAATGTATCAAATTACAGATGCATTTTGGGTTGGAAAACTTGGTGCTGATGCTGTTGCTTCTGTTTCAATTAGTTTTCCTATAAATTTCTTTATTATTGCTTTAGTTGGGGGAATTGGACTTGCAGGAGGGGTTTTTGTAAGTCAATATAAAGGTAAAAAAGATCAAGAAAAAGTAGATCATGTTACTGGACAAACTCTTACAATGGCTATATTTTTCTCAATCATATTTTCTATAATTGGATATATTTTTACTCCAAATATAATAAATTTCTTTGGTGCAGAACCAGCTGTATATAATAATGCTGTAAGTTTTCTTAGAATATCTTTTCTAGGAATGGTTTTTATTTTTGGTTATGCTGTTTATCAATCTCTTGCAAGAGCTGTTGGTGATGCAAAAACTCCTGTTTATATTACACTTTTTACAGTTCTATTAAATTTTGCACTTGATCCTTTGTTTATTTATGGTTGGAAATTTATACCTCCAATGGGTGTTGGAGGAGCTGCAATGGCTACTCTTTTTACTCAAGCACTTGCTTTTTTCATAGGAATATTTATTCTTTCAAATGGTAAAAAAGGAATACATATTAGAACAAAACATATGAAACCTGATTTTAAATTAATGAAAAAAATAATATTTTTAGGAATTCCTGTTTCTATTGAACAAACATCTAGATCAGTTGGAATGATTTTAATGACAAGTATTGTTGCAGGTTTTGGAACAATTGTCCTAGCATCTTATGGTATTGGAGGACAGATGATTATGCTTGTTATAATTCCTGCTTTAAGTTTATCAATTGCTAATTCTACTTTAGTTGGTCATAATATTGGAGCTGGAAAAATAGAAAGAGCTGAAAAAATTGCAAAATTAAGTACTCTTCTTGGTTTTATAATATTGACTGGTATTGGAATATTAATGTTTATTTTTGCAAAACAGATTATTGGGGTATTTATTCATGATAATATTGATGTTATAAATGAAGGTAGCAGATATCTAAGAATAATGTGTTTATCATTTGGATTAGTAGGTATTCAAATGTCTATACTTGGAACTTTGAGAGGAAGTGGTAATGCAAGTACTACTTTGAAAATTACTGTTACAACTATTGTTGTTCAAATTTTAAGTGCATTTATACTTGCTAAGTATGTTTTACATGATGAATTAGGAGTTTATGTTTCAATGCCAATTTCAACTATTGTTGGAGCTACACTTGCATTAATAGTATTTTATAGAGGAAAATGGAAGAATAAAAGATTAATAGAAAGTCCTAAGGTAAAGGAAAGAATAAAAGAAGAACGTGATATTGCTGATGTTGAGTAAATTCTATTAAATTAATTCTTTAACTATATATTATATATATTCCCCTATAGAAACATTTATATATGAATTCTATTTCATATGTATAATATAACATATATGTTAAAATAAATAAAGTTAATGTCTATAATGAAAACAATAAAAATCTTATGGATTTTTAAGCATTCATTTTGAATGCTAAATTAATCA
>JAGVIM010000156.1 GCA_020056045.1 Nanobdellota archaeon
AAAATAAGAACAGAAACTGGATTTTCAATAAGTAAATTATTAGAATTAAAAAAGAAAGGATACAAAACAATAAAGATTGAGGAAGTATGTCACTAGACACATTAGATCCAAAAACTTAACAAATGATTGACAGTCAAGTAATGTACATTCGAAGAATGTCATTGCTTCCAGACGAACAACTCAGAATGCTACTAACACAACAACTATTGGAACATCCTCACCTTGTAGATAACTATGAAATCAAAGAACAAAAGAAAATGATTCACGATATAACAAAAGTTGCCAAAGACGTAAAGAGTAATCCATTAAAATTAGCAAGACAAGTTGCATAAAGGAAATATAATGAAAATACATTTTCTATCAAACAGCTTAAAGACAAACTCTGGCTTTGCCATAGTCACAAAAAACTTAGCACAAGAACTAAAGAAACTTGGACACACAATTACAATGTCAGGATTGCAGACAGCAACAACACCAGAATTTACTTATGGAATTGAATGCCTACCAATGGCAACACATACAGATGAAATGACACAATTTAGGAACAATCTAATACAAATTAATCCTGATGTCGTAATATATGTTGGTGAAATGTATACTGACTTGAGACATTTAACCAAGATATTTCCACGCACAATTGTCTATCCACCGATAGAAGGCATTGGAATACCTAATTACATGGTTCGTGATTTAAATCAAATTGCAACAAATGGAGGAAGAGTAGTTGCTCAATGTGTTTATGGCTTTAATGAAATGATAAAAGCTGATATTCAAGCCACTGGATATATATATCATGGATATAACGAAAAAATATTCAAACCATTAGAAAAGTCTGAACTTACAAATAGATATTGTTTTTACACAACTGAGATGGGAAAAGAATTAATTGATCCCAAAATTCTATGTAAACATAATTGTTATAATTGTTCTTTATTAGTAACAGATCAATTATTTTGTTCAAATTTTAAAGATGAATTAGTAACATTTTGTAAATATATGAATAATAAATGGACAGAAATTAATGATTTACCAATGTACAAACTAAAAGAACAATTCAGTAATAAATTCATATTCCTCTTTGTTGGACAAAATCACTTATTAAGAAAGAAAATAAATCGATTACTAATAGCTTTCTCAATATTATTAGACTCAAAACAGATGAAGGATAGAATTCAATTACATTTGCACACTAATCCACAAAGTTCAACTGGACTTGACTTATTAGAGTTATGTAACAGATTAAACATACAAGATAATGTGTCATTCTCATATGGAACATGGCGTTCTTCTGGTTGGTCAGAAAATGCACTATCGATATTATACAATTTAGCAGATGTACATGTATCTGCAACATCATCGGAGGGATATGGACTTTGTCACCTAGAGTCAATGGCTTGTGGAATTCCCAATATATCTCCTGACTGTACATCTCTCACTGAACTAATAGGAACGAACAAAGATGACCAAAGAGGTATACTTGCGAAAATAAATGATAGTGATATGATCATCGACATGACGAGTCGCCAACTTGTTGACATTTCAGATTTATCTACAAAGATGAAGGAAATATACATAAACAAAGAACTCAGAGAAACATGTTCAAAAAATTGTCTTAAATTCGTTCAACCTCACACATGGGAAAACATCACAAAAAAATGGAACAAACTAATAAGAGGGATGAAGTAAGTGAACAGTAATACAAACATAGAAAATATTTTACAAAATCTCATTGAATTATATTTTGATCATAAATATAAAGACATATGTGCAATATTAAAAATAGAATACAATCCTAATCATAACAAAAATGATGAACCTGTGTATAAGTATGATAAAAGCGAAGAAGGAATGATTTTCTATAATAATGAAAATCCTACAATACATGCAAGAGTATATGTTAATAAAGATGTGAAATACATTCTAAACACACTATTAATGACAACATCAAACTTAGTAAATGAAAAAGATATAATAGACTTAATAATAAACAAATGGATAAAAAACGTTCATATAACAGGATTATTAGATTCTAACATTATATTAAATAGTAAAGATGAAGATGAAATACGAATTCAAGTGAAAGTTAGTAAAAATAGTTGGAATAATCTAACTAAAGCTTGTAAAAATAAGAACATATTAGTTAAAACAGGATTTAGAATGTCAATATTTAATTATCTTGAAGAAATATGTAACAATAATATAGAATTACAGTGAAATATTTTTTTTTCTCTTTTATTTTAATTTATCCCTTTTTATAATATCTTTTTTATAAAAGTTATGGATTGAAAAGGATTTTGTGACTTTATATGTATCCATTTGTATTTAGTTGGATGATATAGTAAAGTATATATACTATTTTTTACATAGTATGTGTATAGGCTTAAGTCGCCGCCAACCTCAATTAAACAAATTCTTAATGAATTATAACTAAATATAGTAGGATTGATTAATATTACTTGTCCATGTCTTTATCCTGTAATACTAACTATTATAGATGAAGATGGAGATAAGACAACTTACTGGTCAATACCAGATGATGAATTGGACAACGAAAAGTTTAAGATACCTCAAATTAGTGACATAACACAAAATGGAAAAGAATATGTTGCGGTGATGTGGTCAAATCCAAAGAATAAAAAAATAAAAGAAACTGAAGTAAATGATCATATTGTTTACTCAGGTTGCGATTATGATGAATTAATAAAAAAGAACGGCAAAATGAAATGTGAAGAACTACAATTATACATTGTACTTCACCCAAAATTAGAATGGGAAAATTATCACATTCGAGAACTTAAATCATAAAGGAGAATGAAGTAGTCAAAAAATTATCGAAAGGTCTTCGTAAGGCACAATGTGTAAGAAGAATGCTTGCGAAAGGAGTAGGAATTGAACAATCGAGAGCAATATGTAAAGTAAAAAGAAGCAAAAAATAACTAATTCTGTTTTTGTTTTTTTTTTAAATAAACTAAATAAAAGAAGGTAAATTATGAGTCAACATGAAATGATGAAATACCTTGATAATAAGATAGAAGAATTAAATACTGAATTACTGAATACTGATAATGACTTAAATAAAATAGTACTTCTTGCAAAAATTGAAATTCTAAAAGAAGTAAAAACTGATATACTCAATGAAATTGTAACATTATAAATTTCATAGGAAACATTAAATAAACAAAAGGTGAAAATGAAATGACAAAAAAAATGAACTGCAACGATTTAAAAAGGACTATAAACTTTAATAAGAGTATATTAAAGAAAGCTGAACAAATGAAATCACAAACAAAACATCAAAAGCAAATGGAAAAAAGATATAAAAAAGAATGTAAATAATATTTACAATTCAATTTATCATATTCGTAAACTTAAATCATAATAAAATAGGAATAATAAAATATGAATGATAAAATGGTAAAATTTGGACCAAAAAGATTAATGGAATTAGATAGAAAAATATAGAAAGAATTTGGAGTAAAATCTAGTGGTGAATTAAGACAAAATCTAAGACAATATAAAGAATATAAAAATATAATAAAAGAGGAACTAAAAGGTTCACAAAAACTTTCACAACAAACTTATGATGAATTAGAAGATAAAAACTTTCACACAATGAATGGAACTTTATGTACTCTTAAAAAATATCCAAAATCTGTATGTAAAGATATTGTAAAAATTTTTAAAGGAACTCTTAAATAAAATTATACTTTATCACATTTGAGAACTTATATCATAAAATAAGAAGTGAATAAATAATGAAAGTAAAACCTGGAGAATCAAGTTGTAGTAGAGTTAAAAGACACATTAAAGAAGATTCAACACTACTCAAAAACGAAAAAAAAAACTAATTACTGAAATTAAGAGAAGAACAAAAGTAAATAAACAATTTCTCAAAAATCATTGTAAATAACAAAATTCTGTTTTTATCCTTAATAAGAAATGTTAAAATAAACATTATAAACACTAAGAGGTGAAAGAATAATGAAATGTTGCACACTCCCAGAAAATAGAGATAAAGTCAAAGGAAAGCATAAAATATCCAAAGGCAGCGGCACAGGTTCAAAACTTGCAAAAGCTGCACATGCCTGTAAAGGTAAAAAGAAAGTTGCATTTAAGAAATGTGTGAAAGCTAAAATCAAGAAACTTTAGAGGTGAAAGAGATTTATGGGAAGACACAAAAAAGCTGGAAGACCAAGAGGACAAACAAAATATCGTGAACCTGTGGGTTGTTCAAAAGTGACAATCTATCGCATGCGAAAAAGAAGAATACAGAAAATTAAAGGATTCAAATATAAAGCGTGTTTCTAATCAAATATAATAAATAAAAAGAAACAAAGTGATAAACAATGGCAAGAAAATCAAAGAGTAAAGGTAAGGGAAAAGGATGCAGAAAGACCTCAGTATACTGTAAAGTTAAAGGTGCAATCAGAAAAATAAAAGGATACAAGAAAAAGTCCTGTTTGAAGTAAATGCTAATACAAGGAGGTAATGATGAAAAAAATAAAAAGAGTAAAATCAAAGTGTCGATGTACCTTACACGGTAAAAAATGTGTAAGAAAACACAAGAGGTAAATATGGCACGTAAAGGAAGAGAGAAAAGTGTGTGCAAAACTACAGCTAAGGTTATAGGGAGTCGTGTAACTGTAAAGACAACATGTCTCGTAAAACCAAAAGTTGTAAAAGTGCCTTGTGGGAAAAGAAAAAAGTACACAAAAGCACCCGTGCCTCGAATATGTAAAGGATTAAAAGGAAGAGCACTAGACGAGTGCAAGAGGATCATACGTAAAAAATACACTTTATAGACAATACAAAAAACACACACAATTACCAATGTCAACAAATGTTATTGAATATGTAATAAAATATAAAAAATAATGTTAAGACAAAAGTAAGAAAGTAATAAAATATAAATAAAATAAGAGGTAAACAATATGAAGAAATGTAAGAAAGGAACTCACAGAGTAGGAAAAAA
>JAGVIM010000068.1 GCA_020056045.1 Nanobdellota archaeon
ATTTGTTGAATGGAAAATGTCCTAAAAAACATGAAGAATGTAGATTTTGTAATTGGATTTAATCCTTTGAATAAAAAAGATTTATAAGGTTTAAATTTCTTAATATAATTGTAAAAGGGTTGTTAAAATGGATGATATACAAAAGATATTAAAAAATCAAGAAAGAGCTATGAGAAAAGTTTTAGGTGATGGTGGAAGTTCTAATAAAAAAAAGAATGAAAGAGATTCAAGAAGATCATTTTCATCAACTCAAAAAAAAGAGATTTTATATCAACAAAACAATAAATGTGGTAGATGTCATAAATCATTAGATCCTAGAGAAATTGAATTTGATCATATAAGGCCTTGGGCAGATAAAGGGAGAACAATGGTAATTAATGGAAGGGTCCTATGTGGTTCTTGTCATAAAATAGTTACTCATGAAACTAAACTTAAAAAAGTAGATAAAAAAAGAAGTAATAGTTCTAAAAATAAAAATTCAGACTATTTTGGATTACTAAAAAAACAAAAAAATGGCCTTGGGTGGGATTTACCTTAGTTTTTAAATACGGATAAAAATAACCGGTTTCTTTAATATTTATGGAAAAGGACAGAAATCTCCTAAATCTTAAAAATAATTCTGAAACTTTTATAAATACTAATGTATATTTACAATACAAATATTCTCGGGGGATGGGTTCAAATCTAGTACATGGGAGAATTGCTTTTGAAGAAATTTATGATTCAGAAGAATATGAGATTCATCATAAAAATGAAAATAAATTAGAAAACCGACCAAAAATACATTATGCAAAACATTTTGGCACTTATCAAGAAAGACAAGAAAGAGAGAGGCAACTTAGAATAAATGAAACCTTAAGAAAAGAAGTTAGTCTTCCGGTAAAACAAAGAAGTTCTAAACAAAAATCCTTAGAAGAATCTATACAAAAGCCTAGAAAAAAATCCTTTTTGGAACAATTTTTAAGTTTTATAAAGAGTTTATTTTATACAAGAGTTGCTGAAAATCTCTTTTAAATAGACTTGCCTTTCGGCATAATCTTAGCCCCTTTGTTTCGGTGCTCAACAAACTCGCTCATTTTCATAGTTAATAATAATAAAATCAGCAAAATCTTTGAGCAGGAGGAAAAAATTGAGCATATAATTTCGAGTAAAAATTACATTTTTATGAGCAAACTTTAAAATGTATTTATAAGCAAAACTCGGCAACTCTAGTTTTATATAAAACCTTAAATATCTTCTCTGTTTATATCTATTTATGTCAAAAGATCAAGAAACAAAGATTCATGAACTAAAAGACAAAATAAAAGATTTCTGTGAAGCTAGAGACTGGGATCAATTTCATGGAGCAAAAGACTTGGCTATTGGAATAATAACTGAATCTTCTGAACTGCTTGAACATTTCAGATTTAAATCTGAAAAAGAAATTGAAGAGATGTTCAAAAATCCAGAAAAGAAACAACACATTTCAGAAGAGATGGCTGATGTATTATATTTTCTTCTAAGACTTGCTCAAAAGTATGATATAGATTTAACAGAAGAACTTAATAATAAAATGGAAAAGAATGAAAAGAAATATCCAGTTGATAAAGCAAAGGGAAGTAATAAAAAATATAATGAGTTTTAAATATGAGACTATATGAAGGAACTGTTCAGGAATTTAGGAAAGAAGTATTAAACAATAATATTGCAGATTTAATATCTGATAAGTTTAATCAATATTATCATAGAAAGGTTAATTCATCTGAATTCAACTCCTGGAATGTATCCCTAAGATTTTTAAAAGATGTTCTTGAGAGTTCTGGTCTGTTAAAAAATAGAATAATTATTGAGTATGAACTACCTTATTCTCAAAGAAGAATTGATGTTATACTTTTTGGAAAAGATAAGAAAGGAAATGAAAACATTATTGTTTTAGAATTAAAACAATGGTCTAATGATAAAGTAGAAGACTCGCAAAATGATGGAAATGTTATAGTTGATTTTGGAAAGTTTAGAAAAGAAAATCCTCATCCCTCATTGCAAGTTCAAGGATACTACTATTACTTAAAAGATTTTATGACTCTTTTTGAAGAAGATAATAAAGTTCAATTAAATGCTTGTGTTTATTGCCATAATTATAAAAAAGGTAAAAAAGAGGTTTTATACCTGCCTAAATTTGAAGAATCTATTAAAAAATATCCTTTATTTTCTAAAGAAGAAGCAATACAACTAGGAAATTATTTAAAAGAAAAATTAGAGGTTGAAGATGGATTAGAGATATTTGGTAAATTTACTCATAGCATATTAAAACCCTCTAAAAAATTACTTGAACATACTAGAGAAATGATAAATAAACAACAAATATTCAATCTTATTGATGAACAAATTACTGCTTATAATACTATAATGAATAAAGCTAAGCAACTATCTAAATCCAAAGAAAAATCAGTTATCATAATAAAAGGAGGTCCTGGCACAGGAAAATCTGTTCTTGCTTTGGAAGTTATGGGAGAACTCTTAAGAAAAGGTAGAACTGTTTATCATGCTACAGGTTCTTCAGCTTTTACAAATACTTTAAGAAATATCCTTGGAACAAGATCAGCTAATTTATTTAAGTTTTTTAATAGTTTCGCAAATCATAAAGAAAATCAGATGGAAGTTTTAATATGTGATGAAGCACATAGAATAAGAAAGACTAGCGAAAGTCGTTATACTCCAAGAGACCAAAGAACAGGTTTACCCCAGATAGAAGAAATAATAAAAGCGGCAAAATTAGTTATATTTTTTATAGATGAAAAACAAACCGTGAGACCTACAGAAATAGGAAGCATAAAATTAATAAAAGAAA
>JAGVIM010000256.1 GCA_020056045.1 Nanobdellota archaeon
AAACATGTTAAGTTAAGGGATCTTTGCAATAAACTTATCAGTAATAAGTAAAATAAAAAAAAATAAAAGAAAAAAGAAAAAGTTAAACTTTAAGCAGTTACTTGTGGAAACACTTCTGATGAACCAACATCAGATTTAGCTCCTGTAGATAACAATTTAGCTACTGCAGCTTGAGTATCTGCAGCATTATAACCTGCAACTAACATTGCTACTTTTGTAGCTCCTGCAGCATTATATGGCGATGTAACTGTTTTTATAATATATCCTCCAGCACTTACTTTTGCAGCAAGAGTGAAGTCGTCACCACAAAGAACAGTATCACTACCTAATATCTTTGCAGCAGCCATATTAATACAGCTTCCACCAACAACTATTAGATTCTTTCCTTTGAAAGATTCTACTTCATTGTCTCTAAATACAAGTACTTGTCCACCAGTTCCTGGTGTTATAACTACACTTGGAGATGATATGTAAACATTTGCAAAAACTTCACCACCATGATATTCTACATCAGCAGAATATTGGTCGCTATTTGCCTTGTCAAGAGTTACTCTTGAAGCAAGATCTGAATAAACATATGATTCCCATAGCTTTGAGTTACTTTCTGTTTCATAAGCAGTATAAGTTCCTCCTACAGTAGATGCAGTTACTTTCTTAGTTGTTGTACCAGATGTAGTCAAGTTAATATATAAATTACTTACATTAAGATTTCCATTCTTATCTTCTTCAGACATCCATAAGGTCCACAATGTTTTATTATTACCATTTCCAGCAGTAAGATTTGAATTAGTATTCAAAGCTCCTTGTCTAGTAGAGTTTGAAGCATCAGTTACCCAATAAGGTAATTGGATTTTCATTCCTTCAGCAGTATAAAGCTGATTGAATGAACCTCCAGAATTAACTGTTAAAGTTACATTCTTAGCTACTGCATTTGATATGAAACCAATAGCAGTTACTGTTAATTCAATATTACTTCCGCCTATTGAACAAACCGAAGCTACTTGCTTATCATCACAAAGAATATCTCCTGTTATTGCATTCTTAATGTCTGTAGAATTTACTCCAGTGGTTGTATCACCAGCTACTGAAGCTTTTAAGTAATAAGATTCAGCAGTTCTTCCATCAGACCAAGATACAACAAATACATCACTTTCACCACTTGTAGCATTGTATACAAGGGCTGTACTGTTTGAAGTTGCTAATTTTTGATCAGCAGCTTTTCCAATATCATCAAATAAACCTGTTGAAGTACTAGCTTTTAAAAGAGGTATTGTTACATCTCCATCTTTTATTTTAGTTTTTAATTCTATGACATCGTCACCAGAATAATCAACAGTTGTTACTTCTTTTGTAGGCATTGTTGTATTTGCAATTGTATACTTTACAGCTTCAAATCCAGGCATTAATAATTCCTTTCCAGGAGCTAAAAATGATTCATCCGAGACTATCCACTTAAGAGTTATCTTATTAATAAGAGTATTTGCACCAGAAGTTGTTAAAGATATAAACGCATATATATCATCAACATTCTTGTCATTTAGCTTAATTACAGCATCATGTGTTAATTCCAACTTTCCTTTACCAAGACTGAATTCTACACTTTTTACTCCACCTTGATAGTTCTGTACATTGATTTCTTTTACACCAATGAAAGTTCCATCTGTTAATTTATAGGTGTTTGCAGTACTACTTAGTGTATTTGTAGTTTCTCCATTAACAGTGAATTTTACAGCATTATCTGAGATAAATGCTATAGAGACATCATATGTCTTTCCATCAATTGTTAATTGTTTAGAGTCACCCTCACTAAGCATTGAAGTTGTAGCAGAATCAAGTAATATTATTTTTGGAGTTGATGTGTTCTTGAAGTCTAAGATATAATATTCTTTTCCAAGAATAGTTAACTTAGTATTTTCAAAATCAGTTGCATCTCCAGAAGATCCAGTTACTGATTCAGGTCTAGTTATAAAGTCAATTGTATAGTTAGCAACATAAGCGTTTGAACTTAACTTAAAGCCCAATGTAGGTACTTTATTGTTATAGTCAGAATCAGAAAAATCTGCGAATGTCAAATTACCCAAGTCTAATTTTTGAGTAGATTTGTATTCATTATTATTCTTATTCCTATAAACACCATCAGCTAACAATGTTGGAAGGTCAGATTTTGTAACAGCAGTTCCCCAAACAGTAGAGATTCCATCACCAAGATTTAACTTAGTTGATGTTTTTGATAGTAAAAAACTATCTCCTCCACTTGTTGTAGACGTTGTTAATGCAGCTCCAGGAACTAGTTTATTAAGGCTAGCTTGAATATCTGTAGCAGAATTAAAGTCTGAAGGAGCAACGACTGAAGCTGACCCTACCACAATAGCTACATCAGAACTTCCACTTACCACAAATGGTAATGGGTATGATGCAGCAGCAGCAAAGCCGACTGTACTTGATAGCATAACAGCACTTGCTAGTACTGAAGCTACTTTTTTATAATTAAATTTCATTATTTTTTAACCTCCTTTCATTAATATTAAAGATTACTTTATTCAAATGTTTTTAATATCTATTTGAATTTTTTATACTGTTATCTCTTTTCAAAAAAACTGTTTAAACTCACCGATTATTATTACCCAATTTAATTAGGCAATACTTAATAATATCAAATTTGCTTTAAAAATCTTTCTAATTTAAACCCTCTAAACCCTCTTAAAAAACCTCATTTTTTGACTCTTATTTATAAAGCTTTTGATGTCATTAATTTAGGGCAACCTAATTATAGTTAATTAAAAAAGATTATTTATTTTAATAAAAAGTGCCATAAATAAATAGGGTATATTTTATAACATATATTCTAATAATTAACTAGTATTAAAATTATATATATTATAGATATATGGGAGAATTTATATAGTATAGCTACTTTTATGTAATATAAAAACATAATTTTTTAAAATGGCAAAACAAATTAAGGAAATTTCTATATCTTTAACAGAAAAGGAAGGTACTTTTACATCTATATTTCATAAAATACGGGGTGAAAACAAAAATTCTGAAGTTTCGAGTCTAAGACACTTGCTAAGTAATGAAAAGGCAAGGCTTTTACATATAGCTAAGACAAAAAAACCAGAATCTATCTATAAATTAGCTAAACTTTTGGGAAGGGATTTTAAGTCAGTAAGGCAAGATATTAGGGTATTGGAAAGATTTGGATTCATAGAATTAATTTCCAATCATAAAAACAACAGGGAATTATTAATGCCAGTAGTTGATGCAGATAAGGTAATTATAACAATTAATCTATAAATTCCTTATTTTATTAAAATTAGGTTATTTTTAATGCTTAACATGAAAAAGAGGGATAAAAATAAGAGAAATAAAACTAGAAAGAGAGTGATAATAATCATAATTTTGGGAATAATAGCCCTAATTCTTGCTCTTTTTGGAGCAAAAATTTATTTAATTATAAACCTTTTAATAGGAAATGATGTTTTAGTAAGGGTAAATGCAGACAAAGAAAACCTTTTTCTTTATCATAATCAATCAGAAGTAATTAAGATTAAAACTGACATTCTAGCAAACCCTTTTTGCACTGTATATTGTAATTATAGTTTTCGCGATATAAGTTATAATAACCTATTAGAATCTAATAACTTTAGCCTTAAATCCATAAATCCTGTGCTTAAGGAATTTGAACTAAATTCTCCTTTAAAAGGAACAGGTCAAATATTATATGGGTTTGAAATAGAGTGCAATAGCAAAAAAACCTATTTTTGCGATACTTCAGAAGAAATAAAATCAAGAACCCTTCTTTTAACACTAAATTATAATTTAACAGAAGATGAATCTAAGCTTAAGCAAGATTCAAAACAAGAGCTTATTCAAATATTAACACAATTAGATTATATTTCTATTAATCTAAACATTTTTGATTTTTTAAACTCAGATTTAAGCAATTATATTGATTTTAGTATATTAAATAACCAATCTTTAAATATAAAATCCCTTATTTATTCTATAAATTCAACTGCAAAACAATCAGAATTGCTTTGGAAAGACCAGAATTATCAAGAATTATCAGTTCAATTAGAAGTTTTAAAACAACAAATTGAAGAAATAAACTATAAATTCAATAATTTAAATAAGACTTTATATGATAACCTAACTTCCTATAACATTCTAGCTGATAAAATAGAAATGACTAGGTTTAATCTAAGAAACCTTCAAAATTTAACAGTTTCAAATACTACCCTTATAGAAATAAACAAGACCCTGAATGATTTTAAAAATTTTAATTTGATTTTAAATCAAAATTATACAATTAACCATAAGCTTAATTCAATAACTAATTTAGAAAATAAAACATTTCAATTATTAGAATTAGCTCAAAAAGATAAAGATCTTAATTTATCAGAAGCTGTTTCTACAGAACAAATAAATAACTTAAGCCTGATAAAAGGAAATTTTAAAAACCAAAATTCTTCCTTTGAACCAGTATTTAATGATCCAGAATCTGAATGCTGTTTATTTGGAAAATGTGAAAAATGCTGTGATGATTCTTGTTCTAAAGATGAATCCAAATTCCCAATATTGTTTATTCCAGGACATTCTTTTAATAAAGAGATTTTTTCAGACTATATCTTTCATTCTTTTAATGATATTCAAAATGCTCTTGAAAAAGATGGCTACTTAAATGCAGGCTCTATTTTTACCTCATATAATTCTGAAAAAGGAGTCTGGGGGAAAGTTAACTATCCCTTAACAGTTGGTTCTAGTTATTATTTTGATATTTTAAAAAATACTCAAGGAGAAACACTTCTTGAATCAAAAGCAGACAATATTGATACCTATGCTCTAAGATTAAATGATATAATAAAAACATTAAAAGAAAAAACAAACAAAGACAAAGTAATAATAGTTACCTATAGCATGGGCGGACTAGTTGCTAGAAGATATATACAAATATTTGGAGATAGCAGTGTATCTAATTTAATAATGATCGCTTCTCCAAATAAAGGAATAAGTGGAAGTACTCTAAGCTATTGTCCTATCTTTGGCTCAAAAATAGAATGCGATGATATGAATCAAGATAGTTTATTCATGAACAAATTAAATAATGGCGGAATTCCCAAAATACCTATCTATAACTTAATTGGAATTGGATGTAATACAGATGGTGAAGCAGGCGATGGAGTTATTAAAAATAGTAGTGCTTATTTAGATTGGGCAAACAACTATTATATTAATAGTAGTTGTGGCGAACTCTTTCAATATTCACATGTAGAAATATTAAATATTAATAAATATCCAGAAGTTCTTAATATTATTAAATCAATAGAAAATTCATCCATTACAGATTTCTAATTCAACATTAATTAAACCTGTATTTAATGAACCAGGGGAAACAGTCTGACTTCCCCCTTGGATAGAACTACAATTACTAAAAATTCCATTTTGAGTGCTAACTAATGAATTTGGAGCTTCTTTACTGTTTAAAGCTTTAAAATAAATTTCAAGCTTATAAGCTTTATAATGATAATCTTCACTAGGTTTTAGACTTTCATCAAGTGCTTTTTTCATAAAAGATTCAAGTGCATCACAAACCTTTCTACCATCTTTACATTTCTTTTCTGAATTTTTATTACAATCTTTTATTAAATCTTGCATTTCCCTATATCTTGGATAATAATCAGAAGCACAATCAGTAGTATAATACATTGCAGCCTGTAAAAAATTAGAAACTTCAATACTACTTTTTCTAGTTTTATCTACTTTAAATGCAGTTAATGAAAGAAATATAACTCCAATTATTGTAACAATAACAACTATTATTACAAATCCAACCATTTCTTGCTGAGCTCTTTTATTATTTTTAATTTTCATAAGTTTTACCTCTTAAAACTAGGATTTGAAAATTCTTTTAGAATTTTCATTTTAGTTTTCTGAAGCCATTTTTTTATTTTCAATTACAGTTATTTTAGTTCCAGCAACAATCATTCCAATTTCACATCTATCAAAACTATATCCCTCATAATTTTCCTTTGATTCATAGTCTTTTCTGCAAAATGCAACAAAACTTGATATTGCTTTTTCATTTTGCACTTCTTTGTCATAAATAGTTATTAAATCACATTCGGGATAATTTGCAAAAGTACAAGGTGTCATTTGATCATAGGTTTTATTAAAAGCAGAATATCTTGTAATTACTCTTAAACTGCTAAAAGGCCAGTAATTATAATAGTCTGTTTTATTAATAAGAGTAATTACCTTATCTCCATCTATACAATTTGATTTTGAAGAAACACAGCTAAATTCCGGAGAATCTGCAAGGCTGATTATTGAAGTAAATGTTTTTGTTTCTGCAAGTTCATTTGCTTTTTTATGAAGATTCATATAAACAATAGATATTACAAAAAGTCCTGCTAAAGTAAAAAATAATACAACAGCAACTAACATAAATGCCATTTCCTGTATCTTAAGTTGAGATTTTTTACTATTCATCATTTTTATATAATTTACACCCAGTATCTGCATCATTATTTATTGAATTAATTTCATCTGAAAAAGCAGAAAGAGCTCTAAGATCTTTTGAAGAACTCATATTACCTGCTTTTCCAATCATCATGAATAACTTTGTTTGAACATTTGATCTACAATTTTTTCTTTCAATAATCTTTATTTTATCAGTATAAACTTCTGCAAGTTTACTAAATTTAACCATAAGTCTTTTAACATTACATTCATATATATTTGGAGAAGAAAAAATAGCTGCATAAAGTAAATTTCCCTCATAATATACTTTTTCTCCATCTTTTTGAACATATCTTCCTGCTGTAGAAATTTTTATATCACAATCAGTTGAAGAATCAAAACAAACCTTTGTTCCTTCACACACTTCTGTTGCATTTGGAAATTGAACATTCTTTGATTCAGTTAGCCTTTCAATATCTCTTTTTACTTCTTCAGGGGCTTTATAAAAACAATAATTCTTTGAATATAACATAATAAGATCTGAAACTTTAAATGGCATTAAAAAGCCCATTGAAAACATATAAAACTTTTTCCCATCTATCTCATTTTCAACAAAAATATATTTATTATTAAAACTAACCAAATCTCCAATTTGTGTATCTTTATCTTTAAACAGTTTATCTGTAACAGAAATACTTTCTCTTCCAAAAGGAGGATCTGTTAGTTCATTGCAGTCAAAATAAAATTTTGTTTCAAGTTTTGTATTAAGTGAACGAGATTTTCCAGCAGCAAGGCCTGTTTCCTGTGGATCAAAAATAGAAACCATTTGCTTTGCAGTTACTGTATTTGAAAAAACCTCTCCAACTTCAATAACTCTAACTGCAGCATAAATAGCTAGGAATAATATAAATCCTCCAGCCACCATTGCAAATAGCCAGCTAAAACTCAT
>JAGVIM010000190.1 GCA_020056045.1 Nanobdellota archaeon
AAATTAGGATATAATCTTAATAACAGTATTAAAATAATCTCAATAAAAATACTACAAACTAACTACGACTAACCACTAACTTAACGAAATTAAATGCCCCCTCCGGACGGTTGTATATTTTGGTATAATTAAGAGCTTCAATTTATATTTAATTTGAATCTCTTATGATTAATAAAATCTCCAGACAGAAGAAGTTTATAAGTATTGTCGAGATGGAATGGATGGATAGAAAAATTATCCTTTCTTAACTTTAATGGTTCTTTTATCCACTTTAAACATTTCTTCTTTCAGAACCATGACCTGCCTGTCAATATCCCTGATTAATTCTTCGTACTTCTTTAATTTTATATTATATTCTGATTCAGACATTTTCTTGGTTTTAAAATAGCTCTTTTGCATTTCCTTGATGAGTCCATTTACTGCATTTTTTTGTATTATAAACCTATTTAATTTCATTCTCATCCTTAACTTTGTTAATGTTTTCCAGAAAATTATCATTAATATAAGAGCAATAATCCCAATAATTGTAAGCTTTAAGCCATACTTTACAAAGAAACTCTTAATTGTTTTTGAGGTTGTAAGATAAACCATTTTAACAGCAGTCTGGCTTGATTGTATCTCAGAGATTCTGTTATATCCTTTTTTAATTAATACTAAAGTATCTTCAAATCTTTCATCATTAAAGGAAATGATTATTTGATTATATTCTTCCTTCATTTCAGAAAGATTAACTTCTTTTTCTGCATTCATAAATGTCTCTTTGAAAACCTCTAATTCATCCTTAGCTTGAAGCGCGGTTTTTTTGACAGAACTTACTTCTAAAGCATCCTTCATTACAATATTATAATCTGCACTGCCCCCTTTTTCTTCTAAGGCTATCTGAGCGGAGTAAATCTGCAATGCTTCTTGATATGACTCATTAACCCTGTTTATAGGAATGTTCTTAAAAGTCATTTCGAGAATATCTTTTTCTGCCTGATTGATTGCTTCTTTTGCTTGAATTGATTCATTGCTGAACTTAGTTGTTAAAGCAAATGAATTTGATATTAAAAATAAGAATGTCATAATAAATATTAAGACAAATGCACTAGTTTTAAACTTCATATCAAGTTTCATTTTATTCTCATTTTGGAATTTTGAGTGATATTCCGAGTCCCTTTACAGCTTTCATAGCCTCAAGAGTTGCAAGCTTTTCCTCAATTTCAGATATTCTTTTGTTAAAGCTTTCCATCTTCAGTTCATAAGTTCTTGTTTCAAGCGTTTTCTTTTTCATATAGTCCATTTGCAGTTCTTTTATCAGACTAATTATCTTTTCTTTTTCAATCTTGAGTCTCTTTGTTTTTGAAGTAAATCTAAGCATGCCTACCCTTTTAGTTTCAAGTTCAATAAGTTCTTCTATAATCTTTGAAAGCTTTGTATTATATTCTTTCATAGCAGTTTCATATTCTTTCATGCTCATTTTTTTCTCTTTAAAGCATTCATTCTGCACAACCCTTATTAATTCATTAATAATCTTTTCTTCTTCTTTTAACTCTTTTATTCTCTTTTTTATTATCCTTAGCTTATTTATGTTATAAGCTCCAAATGAAAAAACAACTAAGAAAAAAGCACCTAAAGATATTTCTCCAGGATATTCCTTAAGATAATAACTTAATTTTCCAAATTCACCTTTAACTTCCAATGCATAGGTAAGCTGGGAATCTTTTGCCCTTTTATAAGCTTGCTCAAATTCCCTTCTTTCAATTGAAAGTTTTGCAAGTTTTAATAATTTTACAGATTCAGAAACATCAATTCCTTTTTCTTCAGCTGATTTTGTCAAGGAATCAAGCTCTTCAATTATTTTCTTTGAATCCAAAGCATACCCTACCTGTGCCTTTATTAAATTATAATTATCCCTTATAACTTCAAGATTAAAGTTTTTTTGTGCTTCTTCTGCTTTAACTAAAAGATTATTTAAAGAATCAGAAGATAAGTTTGCTTTATTTAATTGATCTATAAGCTTTCTTGACTCATCCAAAAGACCATTAGATTTTGTCAAGGATAACTCATGGATCTCTAATGTTATTTTCTTAGAATCAGTATAATCTAAAGAATCCTTTTTTCCTTTCATTGTTACTGTTAATTCCTGTTTTCCTAATTCTATATAAGTTGGAGAAATTATTTTTAATATTAGAGTTATTTTTTCTCCTGCCCCTAAAGAGGATAATTGTTTAGGAGAAATGTCTATATATTTTGATATTTTTCCTGAAATTGAAAAACTTATGTCTTTTAATGAAGAATTTGTATCTTTATTTTCAAATATAATTTTGACTTCATTTTCTTCTCCTCTTACTAACTGAAACTCTGCTGAAGTTGTTACTACAACAGGATTTGCAGCACTTCCTCCGCCACCACCCCCACTTCCGCTTCCAGAACCTGAGTTAGTTGATGATGCAGAGCAGTCAGGATCAACTCCAATCCCACATGCAGAAACACAAATGCCGTCAATAGTATCATAGCATAAGAACTGAATTGAAACAGTTTCATTTAAAATAACATTCCCTCCTGAATTTTCTATTAAAGAAAA
>JAGVIM010000085.1 GCA_020056045.1 Nanobdellota archaeon
ATCTGTTTTATAATTAAAATAAAACAACTAGTCCATAATATCCAAGTAAAGCAAGACCAGTTGTATAAATCATATTTCCAATTGTTAATGGAATAGCCATTTTCCAATAAGGGTATCTTCCAAGTCCTAAAGGTAAGATAATAAGATCATTAGGTATTGGGATAATTGCACCATATATAAATAAAAAAAATGGCATTAACCAAGATCTTTTTGAACAAATAATACGAATTTTATTAAATATTTTCTGAACCTTATGGGGTAAAACTTCTTTTCCCTTATATCCTATAAAATAAGTTATAGAATCTCCGAGTGCTAGCCCCAAACCTCCTATTATTCCTAGTAAAAATGGATTTAATCCTCCTGCTCCAAATGTTATTATAAATAAATAATATGGAAAAGGAATAAGTATTGAACTTCCACCTAAAAATGCAACAAAAAATGTTAATAGATAGCTATTTTGTATTCCAATTGTTTCAGTTATTTTTATAGGTGAAACTTTGATTAAAACAATTGACCATAAAATAAAAAATAAAATAAATATAAAAATAATTAAATTTTTTTTAGTTAATTTAAAATATTTTTTTACAGCCATTAAATAATATATATTTTACAGTATATAATTCTTATCTAGTTTAAAATATTATAAAAAATGCGGGAGGTAAGATTTGAACTTACGTAGGCACTAAGCACACAGGATCTTAAGTCCTGCCCCTTTGACCACTCGGGAACCCCCGCATACAAAAAGCAAAGAAATTCAATTTAAAAAAGCTTTGTTTTGTATTTTTAACCATACAAATCATTAAAAAACTCTTTTTTTAATTAATTAGATGGTTGTTGAATTAGAAACCCTGGGCATTGATATTGATGAAGTACTCGCAGATACTTTAAACAGTTTTCTTGGTTTTTATAATCCTCGTAATGAAACTGATTTTAAAAGACAAGAATTTTATGTTTATAATGATTGGGGAAAAATAATGGGAGTTTCAGAACAACATGCCATGTCTGAATTTCATGAGTTTATGTTTTCTCCAGGGGGATTAACAATACCGATAATTTCAGGTTCACAACAGGCAATAGCTAGCTTAAGAACAAGATATCAATTAGTTTCTCCAACCTATAGATCTACTTGTTTTGAAGATATTACTAAAAAATATTTAGATTCTAATTTTCAAAGAGCAATATCTTCAGTTGAATTTGCAAATCATTATTCTACAAATGGTGGACAAAAATTATCAAAAGCAGATCTAGCAAGGAAGATGGGTTTTACAAGACTTGTAGAAGATCAAATTCATGCAGCCATTGAATGTGCTGAGGTGGGTGTAAAAGTTTATCTTTTAAAATCTCCTTGGAATGAAAATGTTCCTCTGCCAACTGATTTACCCATATTTGGACCTTTTAATAATTGGCCAGAAATAACTACTGAATTAATGAGAAATTAACAAGAACCTAATTTCTATAGATTTTTTTAATCCAAATCTTCTTAAAAAATTGAATTGTTAGAGTAGATAATATAAAACCTACAACAGGAACTATCGCACTTAACCAGGGGCTAGGAGCATTGATACTAAACAGAAATATTACAATAATGAAATAGGTTAAGGTTGCAATTATAATTCTTCTTGTTTTACTTGTCTCCCAAGTTTTATCTATCTCAACTTTCTTATTTCTTTCTTTTATGGCCTCTATTTCTTTTTTCATGTTTACTTAAGCACCCTTTATCTTTGCTTTTTCAATCCATTTATCCTGTTTTTGACAATCAGGACATACAAAAATAAATTCAGCTTTTTTGTTTAAATCAAGAACCTTAAGCATAGTTCCTTTTAATTTTCCAAATTCTTCAAAAATATTTTCATTGCAGATTGCACACTCTTTTTTCATAATAATATAAACCCCCTAAGTTTTATAAACATATTCTTATTAATTATTCTATGTTCAAAGAGGAAATAATTAAACTGCTTGTTAAAGAAACAAGACTTCGAGAAGAAGAACTTGTTAATTTAATTGAAATTCCTCCAAATCCTGAACTTGGAGATTATTCTTTTCCTTGTTTTATTCTTTCTAAAAGAGAGAAAAAAGCACCCAATCAAATAGCAGAACATTTTGCAAAGCAAATAAAGCTTCCAAAAGAAATAGAATCTGTTAGGGCAACAGGTCCTTATCTTAATTTTTTTATTAATAAAAAAATTCTTGCAGAACAAATACTTAAAATAAATTCTAATTTTGGAAAGAGTTCTGTTGGAAAAAAACATAAAATAGTTATTGATTTTTCAGCTCCAAACATAGGAAAGCCAATGCATATTGGTCACATAAGGTCAACTATTTTAGGAGATTCTATGATGAGAATTTATAATTTCTTAGATTATAGCCCAATTGGAATAAATTATCTAGGAGATACAGGACTTCACATAGGAAAATTAATTGTTGCCCATGAATTATGGTTAGATAAAGCAGCACTGAAAAAAGATCCTGTTCAAGAATTATTAAGACTTTATGTTAAATTTTGTGAAAAAGAAAAATCAGAAGTAGTTGAAGGTGCAGATGCAGATGAAGAGTTTTCTAACAATGAATGGACAAATAAAGCAAAAGAAAAATTAAAGTTACTTGAACTTGGAGATAAAACAGCCCATAAAATTTGGGAAGATATACAAAAATCTTCTGGAAAAGGTTTTGATAAAGTATATAATTTATTAAAAGTAAATTTTAATGAAACTACTGGTCAAAGCAAATTTTCAGAAAAGGGAAAAGAAATTGTAATGAATGCCCTAAAAGCAGGTATTGCAAAAAGAGAAACAGATAATGCAGTCTATGTTCAAATTGATAAAAATAATCCAGATTCAAAAAAATATATTCTTAGGTCAAATCAAACTGCTTCCTATATTACTCAGGATTTGGGTGCAGCAGTTGAAAGATATAAAAAATATAAGTTTGAAAAAATGATTTATGTAACTGATTTTAGACAATCTGGGCATTTTTCTGCCTTATTTACAATATTAAAAACATTGGATTTTGATTTTTCAGATAATATGTTTCATCTAGGGTTTGGTACAGTTAAATTTGGAAATGAAATAATAGCCTCAAGAACAGGAAACATAATCTTATTAGAAGATGTATTAAATAGAACAATTGAAAAAGCAAAAGAAGAAATAAATAAAAGAAAAACAAAAGGAGATCCAACAAAAGTTGGAGTAGGTGCAATTAAATATATTATTCTTAAAAACGAGCCAATAAAAGATGTTCAGTTTTCTTGGGAACAAGCCTTGTCTTTTGAAGGAAACACAGGGCCTTATCAACAATATTCCTATGCAAGAGCAAGTTCGATAATAAAAAAAGCAAAAAGCAAAAATTTTAACAAAGCAAAAATAGATCTAAAAAAATATAATCTAGCAAAAGAGGAAATAGCATTAATAAAAAAAATATCTGATTTTCCAGAAATAGTAATTCAAGCAGGAGATAAAATGAATCCTGCTTTAATTGCAAATTACAGTCATGAATTATGCCAAACATTCAATGAATTTTATCATAATTGCCCTGTTTTAAATCCAGAAAAAGACAAATCTTTTTCAGTCTCTCCAAATCCAAAAAAACAAGGATTTGAAGATGATAAAGATAACAATAAAGAAACAGAAGCCTTTCGTTTAAGATTAGTAGATAGCTTCAGAACAACACTTGAAAATGCACTTTATCTTCTTGGCATTGAAGTAATGAATGAGATGTGAATAAAAACATTTATATATAACTAATGTATAGTTAACATATAATAAATTATATATTTATTCAACATGTCAGAAGAATCAACAATCCTTTTGGATAAAAAAACAATAGAAATGCTTAAACAAGCAAAAGAACATCCCAGACAAACCTATAATGAATTATTGGAAAAAATGGCAAAAATATTCATTAAAATGAAAGAAAGAAATCAATATGATGAATTTTTGCATAAAATACAACAGTCAAAAATGAGAGAGCTTTGGGATAACAAGGCTGATGAGGTATGGGATAATGCATAAATTTGGAGAAGTAATTCTAGCAGAGGTGCAATATACAGATACCTTTGAGGTGAAAACAAGACCTGCATTAGTTCTTTTTGAAGAATTTGGGAATTTAGTTGTCGCAGGAATAACTACAAATATTGAAATGAAAGGAGTTCCTTTATTAAAAAAAGAAGGTGCAATAAAAGATAGTGTTATAAAATTAAATTATATTTTTACAATATCTGAGAAAATGGTAAAAAAAGTTTTATTTTCAATTTCAAACGAGAAAAAACAATTAGTAAAAAACGAATTATTAAAAAGGATAAATTAAGGTTAGGGATTAGATGTCAATCTATATCTTTAATCATAGTTTAATTTAAAAATGAAATTCTTATAAGATTTTAATGCCAAATAGTAATTTAGGATCATTTGAAAGATTGGAAGACTTAATTTCAAGAAAAAAATTAGGTTTTTTAGGAGAGCATATTTTAGAAATAATTCAGGATTTAGTCTCTTGTCCTAGAATAATTCAAAAACAAAGAACTGACTCTGAAGAAGTATATGAATATTTAAAGGCAAGGGAAATAACAATTGAATTTTCACAATATGGTTCTTCTTCAGAAAGAACTGTAGGTCTCGATAGAAATTTTACTCTATTTTCAGAAATTACCGGTGCAGCATTTACACAAGGCCCAATGCATTTTTACTGGAATGGCAGTTTTGAAGGATTGGAATTTGAAATACAAAAAGATGTAAGAATCTTAAATAATCAATTTGGATTTACGATTCATAATAAAGGATATAATCCTGCAGGAAATGTTAGAGTTTAAACTAACTCAATCAAAACTTCTAAAAACCCTCTCTTCTAAAATTATTTATGTCTAATGATAATTATATCTTCATCGAAACCTATGGTTGTTCAGCCAATCAAAACAATTCAGAAATAATAAAAGGAATTCTAAAAACTTCAGGCTATGAAATAACTAATAATGATAAAATAGCAGATATTATTATTATTAATACTTGTATTGTTAAAGGAAAAACCGAAAGTAAAATAAAAAGAAGAATACAAGATGTAAGCAAGATTTATCCAAATAAATTGTTAATCATCTCAGGCTGCATGCCTGAAACAGATAAACAATCAATTTCCAATATAAATCCAAATGCTCTTCTTCTAGGAATTCATCATACAAAAGATATAGCTAAATTAATAAAAGATTATAGTGAAAACGAGTTAGATAAAAAGAAACAAGAATATTATCTTTCAAAACAAAAAGAAGAAAAACTCTGTTCACCGAAAATCTCAAATAATAAATTAATATCAATTATTCAAATTAGCGAGGGTTGTTTAGGCCAGTGTTCGTTCTGTAAAACTCGCATTGCAAAAGGAGCACTTTTCTCTTATCCTCAAGATAAAATTATAAATCAAATTGAATCAGATTTAAATCAAGGAGCAAAAGAAGTTTGGATAACAAGTCAAGACAATGCAAGCTATGGTCTTGATAGAGGAAAAAATGAACTTCCTGAATTATTAAATAAAATCCTTTCCTTAAAACATAATTTTAAATTAAGATTAGGGATGATGAATCCTAACAATCTTGTTCAAATTCAAGATGAAATATTGAAATTATACCATTCTCCTAAGATGTATAAATTTCTTCATATTCCAATACAATCTACAAGTAATAATGTTCTAAAAGATATGAACCGGCCTTACAAAATTGAAATAGCAGAACAAATAATAAACAAATTCAAGCAAGAATTTCCAGATATAACTATAGCAACAGATATTATTGTTGGTTATCCAAAAGAAACAGAACAAGATAACAAAAAAAATATTGAATTTATAAATAAATTCAAGCCAGATGTTTTAAATCTTTCAAAGTTTTCAAGTCATAAACAAACAAAAGCAGGAGAATTAAAAACTTTAGATATAAAAATAATTAATAAAAGATCATCTGAATTAATGGAACTCCATAGAAAAACTGCAGAACAAAATAAACAAAAATTCCTAAACAAGGAAATAAAAGTTTTTGTAAACTCAAAAACAAAAATTCAAAATATTTACGAAGCAAGAGATAAAAATTATAATATTGTTCTCATAAAATCTGAAGATAAATCAGTTATCGGAAAAAACCTTAATGTAAAAATAATTCAAGTTGGTGTTCACCATATGATTTCTGAAATTATTTAATAAAAATTATTTATTTTTTCTTAAAAAACATTTAACAAATGTTTAAATATTAAGAAATATTTTTATTAATATGAAAAGTAAGGTGATTGGATATATATTCTGTGAAAGAAATTTAGGAAAAGATGAAAAATTTTTTTTAAAAGAAGCTAAAAAGAGAAATATTAATCTTATTATGTTTAATCTTCTTAAAAAAATGAATCAAAAAGATATTGAAAGAAAAGCAAAAAAATGCAAGATAATTTTTAATAATTCTGCAGAAGAATTTGCACCAGAATTTTCAAAAACATTGGAAGAATTAGGTAAAAAAGTTGTTGATTCTTCAAAAGCCTACTATTATACTGAAGATAAATGGTTATTTTATCTAGAATGTAAAAAACACAAGATTCTTTGCCCACAAACAATACTTTTATCAGAAAATATTCATATTGCAAAAGAAGAATTAAAAGATTTTAATCATTGGCCTGTTATTTTAAAAAGAATATATGGAACCCAGGGAGAATTCGTTGATAAAGCAAACAATTTAGAACAAGCTGAAAAAATAATTGAAAAATTCTGGAAAAAAGGAAGTGAAAGACTTCCAATAATTGCTCAAGAATGTATTATATCTCCTTGTTATAGGGTAACTGTAATAGGAAATGAAATAGTTCAGACTGCATTAAAAAAGCATAGGGGTTGGAAAGCAACAGGAGTCTATGCTAAAATAACAAAAAAATTTAGAATAAGTAAAAAATTAAGAAAACTAATAAATCAGGTAACAAATGTTATAGACATAAAAGTTTGTGGAATTGATTTATTAAAAAAGAACAATAAATGGTATGTTTTAGAAGTTAATTCAACACCTGCCTTTGATTTCTTTGAAGATGAAAGGCAAATGCTTATAGGAAAAGTTCTCGATTTATTGGAAAAGGAAATAAAATAAGTTATACTCTTGGATAAAGTTTTTCTAATTTTTTTATTTCATTTAAATTAATCTTTGCAATAATTAATTTTTCTTCATTAACAGTTTCTTTTAATACTCTATGTGGAGAAACAATAGCAGAATATGATACCTGATCTTCTTTATCTCTTAAAGGATTGCAAATTGCAACAAAATTTATATTTTCAAAGGCTCTTGCAGTTGCTAAAGACTTTAATAATTCTATTTCAATTTCTTTATGTTTTTTATCATGAGCCTTATATTCATAACACCATTGAGAAGGACAAAAAACAATTTCTGCTTTTTTCTCTTTCATTTTTTTAAATAGTTCTGGATATGCAAGATCCCAACAAATAACAATTCCAATCTTTGCAAAATCAGTTCTAAAGACCTTTATTTTTTTACCAGCCCTTACATCATCATCATAAAGATGTATTTTTTTATATTTACCTTTTATTTCACCTCTTCTATTTATCAAAATTGCCATATTATAGGGTTTTTTTCTTAAAATTAAATCTTCTGTAATAATGCACCATATTGAATTTTTTTTACATTCATTCCTTATTTGTTGAATAAATTCATGGTTAATGCTAAGAGCTTTTGTTTTATGCAAACAAGACTCTGGAAAACAAATAATATCTGCACCCCTATTTGCCGCCATTCTAATGTATTTTTTTATTTTTTTAAGATTATCCTTTTTTGAAATATCAAAGTATTTTATAGGTGCAAGTGCAATTGTAGCTTTTTTTTGTTTCATAAAAATCAAGTCCTTTAAATCTTCGGTTTGTAAGAACCAAATGAGTTAAAAATTCCATTTAGAATTTTTAAAAGACCACCCTTTAAATAACCTACTATAAAATATGCATTTTACTTTAAATATTTTTGTAAACTATCAAAATCTCATAATAATGTAGTGTCTAAATATGTTAGTAACTACAAGTTATTTTGACCATTTCCATTATTTTTCAAATACTCATGTAAATAAGAAAAATAATCATGTTCACCAGATCTTGCCATTTTTTCAACAATTAGCTCAGGTGTTGAATTAGCAAGTCTACCTAAAACAGGATTGTGATCAACAATTAACTCATTATTTTCATCAAGTCCCTTTGCTTCTATGCCATCAATCCTGGAATTCTTTGGAAGAACTTTTTTAATTTCATAACCCAAATGAGTCGCAATTATTAAAAAGCAGTTTTTCCCTATAAAATATTCAGAAGTAGCTGCAATAATTTTTCCAGCAACACCTGGTTCTGTTACAGCTTCAATTTCATCAGCCAAGATTAAAGTATTTTTACCAGGTTTTATTTCACTCATCTGACTAAGAAGAGTTTCAAATGCACCCTTACTTGCACTTCCTTTGTTTTTTGCAAAATAATAAACTTCTGAAAAAACAGGAATACTAACTTGACCATTTATTGGAAAACCAAAGTTTGTTAAGCTAATTATTTGGATTATGTGCTCAATTAAAGTTGTTTTTCCTCCACTATTAGCCCCTGTCAATATGGAGCACTTTTCATTTTGATTTAAATTAAAAGATATTGCCTGTGCTTTTTCTAAAAATATGTTTTTTACATTTTCTATTCTGAATTCTTCTGAAAATTCAGGCCAGTATTCATTATCTTTAATGAAAATGGAAATTCCAGCAATAAAGTCATAAATTAGTAATAAAGCAGATAATCTGCCCAATTTCTCAGGAATTTGTTTTAATGCCTTTGAATTTCTTTTTATTTTTTCAGAAAAACCAGTATTTTCATTTGCATCCTGCAGTCTAATAAAATTTTCAATTTCCTGTTCATTAATTTTTACAGGAATTCCAAATTCAAAAATATTTTCAGGAATATTTTTATTTTTTATTACTTCTTCAACTATTTTTTCAATTTCCTTAGGCATTTTCCCTTCACTTAACATGCTAAAAAGTGTTTGCCCAGAAACATTCAAATCCTTTATTTTATTTGATATTTCTTGATTTATTTCCTCAAGACTGTTCTCTATATGTGATCTAGAAATCTTTTCTCTGCTACTAACTCCAATGAGTTCTAATAATGGTTTTATCTCATAGACTATTTTTTTAATTTCCTCATCTTCTAAATTTTCTAAAACTTTAAAGTTATCTGCCCATCCAGACAATAATTCTAAATATCTTTCTAAATAAACATCATCAATAGATTCTAAAAATACAGATTGAGGAAGTTGTTCAATTAAAGAACTAAATTGTTCAACATCAACTACTTGAACAATTTCATAGTTTTGAAGATCTAAAACATCATCTTCATTAACCAAAAACTTAACAGGAATATCTAAATTTTTTAGTTTTACAAAAGTATCTTCATTATCTGTAACTGCAACAATTCCGTATTTTGGTTTCCAAGTTTGCTTTGGATTTTTTAACTCCTTCAATGTATTATTATTAATGTTTCTTGGAATTTTTTTAAAAAATTCCTGTCTTTCTTTTATTTTTTGAATTTCTTTTGTAAATGGAAAACAATTTAATAGATTTGAAGTATCTGAAAAAGAAAAATTATCACCTATCTCCCCTAAAACTCTATTATGAACAGACTTTCCATCTCTTGTCTTAAAAATACTCTCCCCTAGAGCTTTAACAGGAGTTTTATATAAATTAAAAGGACTTAGATCATTCTCTTTAATGCATTCAATCATCTCTTTTTTCATTTTATATCTCTACCTCTGAAGGTAAATCTTAAATTTTCAATATTTATATTGAACCTATTGCTCTTTTAAAGATGATTATAATAAAAAACATAGATTACTAAGAAGAATAAAATATTTTTAAAGGTCCTTTTCTTATTTCTCCAAGTCTACTCTGATTAAACCAGAGTTCTTCTGTTACCCTGTTTAAAACCTGATTAACATAATCAGGATGCATAGATTTTGTTAAAAAATAAGTTATTTCTTTTTGATGATTTCCATCATTTATAAGATAATCTACAAATTCTCTAGAACTCATATTTTTAAATCTTTTAATTATCTCAGGATCTAAATTATTTTTATCACATTCACAAAAATTTTCAATAGAAATTATCATTTTAAAAAGCAAAAATTTATCTAAAAATCTAAATACCTTTAAAATTTTTCCAGGCCGCTTCAAACAATTGTTCCATTGCAGCTGCAAAGAATTCTGTATTTAACCAGATAGCAACATCATAGCTAGGATGAACTTTTTCATCATCTAAAATCATGAATAATAATTCTTGAGAATCAACAATTGCAAATCTTGCTCTTATTTTTGGCATATTTCTAACTTCTGCATATTTTGAAAGTTCTTTTGCAATTTGCTTATTAGACTCATCAATTGGAGCAGCAATCTTTATTTTAACTCCTCTTTTTTTAGCTTTTTCCATACTAGCTTCTAATGCTTCTAATTTTCTATTAAGTCCAGCAGCAGTTGTAACAATTGTAACAGTGCTTTCAGCCTCTCTTATCATCATATCTAAATGATTGTAAACATTTTGTCTTCCTTTAACACTTCCAGATAAATCAGAAGGTTCAACAAATTTTACTCCTTGAGTAAATAATGATGTTAATTCAGTTAGAATATCTTCACCCTTAAGTTTCTCAAGTCTTTTACTTTTTTCTTGAGCACTTACAACAAGATTCTTTTTTACTCTTTCAATAACTTCTTCTGGCTTTAATGCAACGAATTTAATTGGTTTTCCAAGTTTCATAACAATAAATCCTTTTTTTTCTAAAGTTTCAAGAATATCATAGGTTCTTGACCTAGGAACATCAGAAATATTACTTAATTCTCCTGCAGTACTTACACCTCTTGATAGTAGAGCAGTCCAGACCTTAACCTCATATAAATTAAGATCGAATATCTTCCTCAACCTATTTAAAAATTCCTCTTTGACTATCATTTGGATTGTCCTTCTTTTTCAATAATATAATTTAGTTAGAGTATTTAAATGTTTTCGTCATTTAAACAGAGTATTAAAAACTATTTGAATTGTTATGACTATAACATAATACCTATGGGTAGATTATGAATTTTTTACTACCAATAAGTTCTTTTTATAGAAAACTTATTGAGTTAAAAAATAATTTTATTTTTTGTATTTATCTGGGAAATTTTACACCTTGCTAAATAATATCTTTATTTCCTTTCCCTTTATCTTATCTTCATGTATTATTGAATTTTCAAAACCTTTTAGTTTTGAACCAGCTTCCTCCAATAGTAATTCTTTAGCATTAACTCTTTCAGCAATAAATTTTTTCCAAGTTTCAACATATTTTTTAATATTTTCATCAACAATAATAGCAAGTTTTATTTTATCACCCTTAACAAGACCTGCTGTTTTTCTAGCAGCCTGAACTTTTCTAGAAATCTCTCTTGCATAACCCTCTGCTTCGAGTTCAGATGTCATTTGAGTATTAAGTTTAACTGAGATTTCCTTATTTTCTTTATTAATTTTTAATTCAATTGCTTTGATATTTAATTGGTTCTTAATCAATTCAATTAATTCTTTATCCAATTTCTTATTAAGATTAATAACACAGGAAGCAAGAGGCCATTTTAGTCCAATCTGTGCTTTGTCTCTTGCATAAAGTCCCCTTTCAATTATCTGTAATACTATTTTAAATTCTTCTTCTAATTTTTTATCAATTAATTTTTTATCTGTTTTTGGCCAAGAAGATAAATGAACACTTTCTCCTTTTTCAAATATTTGATAAATATATTCAGATATATGTGGAGCATAGGGTCCGAGTAACAAAGAAATATTTTTTAATATTTCTCCAACAATTTGTTTTGTATCATCTCTTTCTCTTGTCATTTTAATATAGGTTCTTGAAAAATCATTTACAGTAAAATCCATAATACTCAAAAGATCG
>JAGVIM010000235.1 GCA_020056045.1 Nanobdellota archaeon
GGTTGGAAAGGAGCTAAAAAAATGGTAGAATACTTGTATGAACAAGAAGAAACACTAAGTAAAGGCTATGATAGAGAAATGACAAAAGAAGAATATGAAGCATTTGAAAAAGCAAAAGAAGAAAAAGATATTGACCTATTTATTGATTATTTTATAGACTCATTAAAAGAAGAGAAGGAAAAGGAAGAGAAAAAAGAGGATAAAGAGGATAAAGAAAATAAGTAAAATAATGAAACATTTAGTTCAAAATTTAATGAAAGAAGAGCATAAAAAAATAGAAGATCTTCTAAAAGAATTAGAATCTAATTTAGAAAATATAAAAAACGCAAAAGATATTTTTAATAAATTCAAATGGACACTAGAAAAACATTTTTTCATTGAAGAAAAAGTTATTTTTCAAATCTATAACTCCTCTTTTGAAAAAGATATCGAAGATATAAACAAATTAATAAAAGAACATAAAGACATCCTATGGGAAATAAATCAAATAGAAGATAATTTTAATAAAAGTATAAAACCGGAAATAAAAAATCTTAAGGCAGATTTAATGGCCCATGCTAGTTTTGAAGATCAATCATTTTATCCAAGATTAGATGAAGAATTAAGTGATGAAAACAAAAGATTAATACTTGAAAGATGTGATGAAACCATAAGGTGTTAAAAAATAATATTGTTAGTAAAAAAATAAATTGTGTTATTTTCTATAAATATTCTATTATCTACATATACTATAAAGTTTTTGATATTATTAATACTTTTCATCTCATCCATCTATCTTCCCAATCTTTTACATAACTATCTGGAATTTTCATTCTTTCTGACATGTTTTTGCTTTTCACATATAAAACTCTAAAAACAAATCCTAAAATAATTCCAATTAAAACACCTGATAAATGGGCAATATAACCAACATCATTTCCTCCAAAACCAAATACTCCCATTATATCTCCAACAATCCATAAAATTGCAGCAACAAACATTGGAAGTAAAAGTCCAAATGCCCAAACCATCATCATGGGATTAATTATAGTTATACAGCCAATTATTCCATAAATAGCTCCAGAAGCTCCAAGCGAAGATGGATAAAAATTAACTCCAACTATATTTCCAACAACACCACTCGCAAAAAATACAATCAAAAAATTTCTACTTCCAATTAATCTTTCAAGAATCAAACCAAATAAAAGCAGTGCAAATAAATTATAAATAAGATGAACAACACTTCCATGAAGAAATATAGCAGTTATAAATCTCCACAATTCTCCTCTAAACACATTGCTGTTTAACAGCAATCCATCAGTAAAACCTGGAATAATTGATTGCAAAACATAAACAATTACACAAATAAATGAAAGCCATAAAAACCAAAATCCAAACTTCTTACTTGCCATAAAAATTCAAAGAAAAGAGACTTTAAAAAAATATTGAATTATTTCCCGCCAAACATTCTTTTAAACCAATTCATAATCTTATTAAGAAAACCTTCACTAATACATTTTCCAGAAACACAAACATTACTTGAGCATTCAAAATTATTATCACATTTATCATCACTTTTCTTTTGAGAACCCATTACTAAATTATCACTGCAATAAGTTCCATTACTTCTAACACCCATTGGGAAACATTTACCTTCATACAAACATCCATATTTGCAATCTTCTGAATTTATTTCGCATTTATTCTTACATGTTCCATCAGGACATAATGTTTCTTTTCCTCCACAAGTTTTATTTGAACATATAACTATTTCTCCATTATTATCACATTTACATCCAACAGGACAAGAAAATGTTTCTTTAACAACTAAAAAAGTTCCTGTTCTTGAAGCATAATCATAACCTGGAAAATATATTGTAAAATCTCCAACCTGCTTTTTCTCCCCTACATCTAAATTAATTATATTATTTTTTCCTAATTCTCCATTAACTATAGTTTCCACTTCTAAAAGTGCTTTTGGTCCTGCACCAATACATTTCAATACTGAAACACTACCTTCTCCACCCCCACCACCACTAGAAGATACACTGCTACTGCTTCCTCCACCACTACCTCCTGAAGAACTGCCAGATGATGTAGTAGTTGAACCTCCTCCACTACCAGATGAAGTTATAGTTGTTGTAGCCTCTAAGATTGCATTTCCAGTCACTATTGCTACATTTGCTCTAATTGCTTGCGATTCACTAACACCCATTTCAGTTTCTTTGCATTTGTAAGCTATTAAATCTTTAAAAGTTATTTTCAAAACATCATTATTATTTTCCCTAATTTTAGCAGGTTGATAAACTTGAAGCTTAAATTTTTCATTTAAATTAGTAAATATTGGTTCTGTAATTTTACAATCCTGTGGACAGGATACATAACAACTTGGTTTAGGTATTTTACATTCTTCACCCTTTGCACATGCAATCATTGGAGCAACACATATCTCTCCCTCTCCAGATTCACAAACACCATTACCACAAACAGGTTTTATTATAATGGGTGGGCAAGTTGGGCAGATGCACTGTCCATTATAAATTTTACATTCATAAACTGTTCCATCATCGCACTTAGTTGGCTGGCAAGTTCCAATATTTTTACAATCAAATTTTGCATATTCATCATTTCCATCAATAAAAGTGTATGCATAACCACCACAAGTTGATTTCCAGGTTATCTTTTCTCCTTTATATCCTAAAATATCTGCAACACAACTCTCTTTTCCAGAACATCCAGCTCTTGAATTTTGTTCAGCAGTATAACATTTTTGCTCTTGATTTGAACCATCAAATATGCATTTTACCTGTTCTTTAATTTCTTTATTATCTATGATACATTTTCCTTCAACACATTTGTACCCAGGACAAGGTGCTTTTATGCACATAATCTGTGGACAATCAGAATCTTGTTTGCATTGTTCATTACTAATTTTTATACAAGCCCCATCTTTGCATCCGTTTTCACAAGACCAAGTACCAGTACCTGCTTTAATTCCATTAGCACTATCCATTCCCCCTTCACATAATCTCTCAAAAAGAAAACACACATTTCCACTACAATCAGATACCGGAACATAATCTACAATATTTGTAGATTTTTGATTCCAAAGAACACAATGATCAGGAATTATTTTATTAACAGAACCAGTTTCAGTAGTTTCACCTTTTTGATAAACATTATTTCCACCATCAGAATCAGTACAAGTGGGGCTACATTCATAAGTACTAGTTGCTAATGTTGATATTCTCCAGATAATCTTAACATTTTGAGTACCCTTTTCATTTGAACAAACATAATTTTTAATTTTATTTCCATCAGTAATTGTTACCATATTACTACACTCTTCTAAAGAAACCATATTTTTTCCAGTTAATACACCTAGATTTAATTCATGACCACTAGTTATTATCATGCAATAATCTAAATCAGAACTATTACTAGTAGCATTATTAGTTTCAGCAGTAACAAATCCCATCAAACTAAAAAGTAAAATAATAAATGAAATACTAAATATTATTTTTTTCATGTTGAAATGATTTATACTCTGTGTGTATTTTAACAGACTAAAAATTTTATTATAAATTTTTTTCATATTTTTTCTAACTTACTCCTCTTTTTAAATACCATCAAGACTTCAATAATATTTGAAGTCATCACAAAAATTATTATAATCCATACTTTAAATATCTTTTGAAATTAAAATAATTATTTTATTTCCCGCCAAACATTCTTCTAAACCAATTCATAATCTTATTAAGAAAACCTTCACTAATACATTTTCCAGAAACACAAACATTACTTGAGCATTCAAAATTATTATCACATTTAGTATCACCCTTTAATTGCTTTTCAAAACTTCCCTTATCAGTACAATATTCACCTGATTTTCTATAACCAAATGGATAACATTTTTTATCAAAAGGGCAAGAATCTTTACAAACTAAAGTTTCTTTAGGAATAATTTCTTCTCCTTCTTTACAAGAATAATAACATTTGTCATATTGTATATTCCAACCACCAATACAAGAGGGTATAATTACATTATTTTCCTTTGCCCATTTAAAACAGCAATCATTAATATTATCTAAAGTACATTTTGAAACAGGGATACTCTCATCATTATAACAATCTTGATGTACAGAAAAACTATTTACCCCGCATTTACTATTATCTTTGTAACAATGTCCATCACATGCTTTTTTTGCATATTCTTGCCATATTTCTGATGACTTACATGAACTTTCACTTCCTTGTTTTTCTTCAAAACCATCATAGCACTGCCAATAGGCATATCTAAAACCAGTATTCTTAATAACAGAAACATTTGATTCTCCACTACTACAATCAAATACAACATCTTCATTTTCACCATTTATTAAAATAGATGCATATCCTCCGCAAGTACTTTTCCAAGTTACCTTTTCTTCTTTATATCCCTTAATATCAGCAATACAAGCATCAACTCCAGAACAACTTGCTCTTGAATTTTCTTCAGCAGTATAACATTTTTGTTCTTTATCAGAATTTTTAAATACACATTTTACTTGTTCTTTAATTGAAAAATCACTGACTATTTTAACATCAACAAGAATAGAATTTGTATTTACTCCTCCAATTGTTTTTTCTCCAGCAGCACTAGTACCAATAAGATATTGTCCTGATTGTAAAAATATATTTCTATAATCTGGAATATTTATCTTAACAGTTGTTTCTTTATCAACCAAAACATCTTTCATAATAATCACACTATCTTTAGAAGGAGCATTAAGATAAATATTTATTTTTCCAATTCCTCCGCTAATCTTTAAATAAATAATATCAATTTCACCATATTCTTTCTTATCACTAAAAATATTATATCCAGCATAACAAGTCATTATAGGACAATTTTTTTCATCTCTCTGTCCTGTATCTCTTGCAGAAATACCACTAAGACATATTGGAGAGCCACATGATTGACTACCTGATATGCAAGCACCATCTTTACATCCATTGGAACAATCTAAATAAGAAGTTTGTATAAATCCATTTTCATCACAATAATTTTCTACAATTTGTTTATCAGAAATGCATGCATCTGCTCCACCAGTTCTTATTCTTAAATCTCTTGAAGGATCACTTGCAGATGAATAACTTCTAAACCCAAAAGTATGTGCATATTTAAAAATATTTTTTCCACCATCTGGATCAGAACATAATTTTTTAATTACGTCTTTACTATAACCACTCTTACAAGAATTAGTCTCTTGATCCCAATAATTATTTGCATTGTTTAAGCAAGTATCCATATCAACAACTTGTTTAATACAAGCTCCATCTTGACATCCATTTGGACATTTGTAAACTTCTTCTACAGGTTCACCATCAGATCTACAATAAAATTCATTTAAATCACTAAGATCATTACTAGGGTTATTATCAAATGAACCACATCTATCTGTTCGAGTCCAATTACCATAAGTAACAATACCTTTAACGTTGTAATTTTGTCCTCCATCAGTATCAGTACAAAGATTAGTTACATTTCCTTCACCCAACACAAGCCCAACCATCCCAATTAAAATTATTCCAAAAATAAAAAACATAACTAAAAGTAAATTACTTTTTGCAAATTTGCAATTTTTAGCTATTCTTGAATTTTCTGTTTTATTAAAAACAGAACTTA
>JAGVIM010000094.1 GCA_020056045.1 Nanobdellota archaeon
TTAATATAAAAAATAAAAAAGCTGTTTGTGATGTGCGTGGTTCTAAATTGAGAAAGAAATGAGAATTTATTGTTTTCAGTTTTCACTTTCAACTCTAGGTGCAAGAACAAAACTTAATTCAACAAAAGGCGTAATAAAATCTAATCTTAGTGGATAATCATTTGAAAAATTTATTTTAACTTTTTCTGTTAATTTTGTTGCTTTGATCATTTTTTGTAAATATTCTAAAGAGTATTTTGAATGAGCTTCTTCTGCAACAATATTTAGTTCATCAGAAGAAAATTCAGATTTAAATGAATTTAGACTTCCTTTTGCTTGGATAATAAATTTATTTGCTCCTGAAATAAATGAACAAGAATCTGCAACAACACTTGAGTCTTCAATTGCTTCTGAAAAATCAGTTGATGACATCTCTATTTTGCTTGTAAATTCTAGATTTGGAATTTCTTTTTCTTCTCCCTCAACATCTATCAAAGCCAAATTAAACTCCTTTGTAACTCTATCTTTTATTTGTAATTTTAATTCATTTTCCTGTTTAGTCATAATAAGAACACTTCCGGGATGTACTCTTCTTAAAACTGCTTTTAAATTTTCAAGATTAACCCCTAAAACTTCATTATTGTCAATTTCCAATTCAGAAAAAGCAGTATTTGGCAATTTAAATGAGATCATTGCGACATTTGCAGGATCAATTGCAATTATCCTTAACCCCTCTTTGCTAACTTTTAGTCTAACTTCTAAAACAAGATCTGAAATTATACTTATAATCTCTGAAAAAAGTTTTGGATGATCTAATTTTAATAACATTTTATTTTACTTATTTTTACTTCTAATCATAAAACTATTATTTGTTTTTAAAGATTGTTATAGTAAAATGCTTGATTATTATATACTCTAATTAAAGCATTTTACTAGACTAGAAATTATAGAACCTAATTTACCATATAATTGAGAGATATATTAATTATAGGAAACCATTATATCTGAATCTAAAAGAGAGAGGTTTATGAGTAACATTTTAATCACATCAATCCTTACTTAAAATATTGGAAGATAACTATTAAAAGATAACAATCCTTTTTTTGACTTTTTCATTCTTAAGTAACAAGACAAGAATTATAAGATAGATATTCATTCATTTCTTACCTCACTTAAATAAATTAAGACAGGACTAATAAATAATAAAATGGAATCTGATTCTACAAATTCAAGGGAAGATACATCCGAGAGTTTTCATTTAAGTAATAAAAATAATAAAGAAATGGAAACTCGAGATAAGAAACCGTTAGGTGTGAGCGATTCCATTTTACCAAATAAAATAAACAAACAAAATGAAATTGTGAAAGTAGATGAAGGAAGAAGTTTTAAAGAAGATAGAATAAGAAGTATAACCTTTTTGTATTATTCTAATCCAGAAATAAAAAAAGCAATATTTGAATTTTCCAAAAATAGAGAATGTGTTCCAAGATATTTTGAAGGTTTTGGTAAGCGTCCTGATTCTTTTCAATATGAGTCTGATATATTGGAACAAGTAAGAAAAGGAGCAACCTCTTTTCATAGTTCAGAAGAACTTTGGTCAGATCCATTGGAAATATCAACAAATCTTTCAAAAAAAGAATTTGATGATATTAGGATTGGTTGGGATCTATTAATGGATGTAGATTCGCCTTATTTAGAATATAGCAAGATTTACACAAGACTTTTAATTAATGCTTTAAAGTTTCATGGGATAAAAAATCTAGGGGTGAAGTTCAGTGGTGGAAAGGGGTTTCATATTATAGTTCCCTGGAAAGCTTTTCCAAAAGAAGTTTATAATCAAAAGACAAAAGATATGTTTCCAGAGTGGCCAAGGATTATTTGCCAATATCTTACAGAACTAATTCAACCAAAATTAGCAGAGGAAATTTTAGGTGATGAAAGTTTAAAACAAATAGCAAAAAAAACAGGAAAACGAGAAGAAGATCTTGTAATTAAAGAATGTACTTCCTGCCACAGGCCTGCAACTAAAAAATATCTTATAACTTGGATCTGTTCTCAA
>JAGVIM010000126.1 GCA_020056045.1 Nanobdellota archaeon
AAAGAAAAATTAAAAAAATTAAGCATATCTTCAAAATCTCCTGAATTAGGAAAATTAACTCAAGGAAAAAATATTAAAATAAATAATAAGATAATAAATTACAAAAATCTAACCTATAAACAAAAAGGTAAAAAGATTAGCATTATCATGGATACAAAAATTTGCAATAATGCAAAAAAATTAGTAAAAAATTCTGATCTTTCAATTATTGAGTCAACATTTTTAGAATCTTCTGATAATGGAGCAAAACTCGCAAAAGAATACAAACATTTAACAGCAAAACAAGCAGCAGAATTAGCAAAACAAGGAAAAGTTAAGCAATTAATATTAACTCATATTTCTCAAAGATATGAACACAAAGAAAATCTTCTTTTAGAAGAAGCAAAAAAAGTTTTCAAAAATACAATAATTGCTGAAGATTTTATGAAATTAGAGATTTAAGCAATTCCTAATATTTTTTTGTTATAAGCAGTTAATCCACCTGCTTCGATTATATCTTTTACTGGTCCAAATGGTTTTATTGGATATGCCTGCCTTTTAACACATGATTGAATTATAGGCAAACTTCTTAAATCAATTTCAACTTCGTCTCCTGTTTTAAAAACATCTGTTAAATCTAAAGTTGATTCTAAAGGAAGAATAATTCCTCCATTAACAGAATTTCTATAATATATTCTTGCAAATGTTTGTGCAACAACAGCTTCAACACCAGCAGCTCTTAATGCAATAGGAGCATGCTCTCTTGAACTTCCACATCCAAAATTTCTTCTAGCAATAACTATCTTATAATCACAACTTCCATCAGGATTTAAAAAAGGAATTTTATATTGATTAGGATCTAAATCTTCCATTGCATGTTTTCCTAATACACTAGCATCCATAGTACTCATATAACGCGCAGGAATAATTGCATCAGTATCAATATTATCTCCAACAACATAAACTCTTCCTCTAATTGTTTCCCTACTCATTTTTTGCTCCAATAATGTAACCTGCAATAGCACTTGCAGCAACAGTTTTAGGTGATGCTAAATAAACCTCTGAATTAGGATGCCCCATTCTTCCTCTAAAATTTCTATTAGTTGAGCTTATGCAAACTTCTCCGGGCGCTAAAACTCCCATATACCCTCCAAGACAAGCACCACAAGTTGGAGCAGAAAAAACAGCTCCTGCATTTTTAAAAGTAAAATACAATCCACTTGCAACTAATCTATCCTGAATATCTGATGTTGATGGAACAACTAACAATCTAACTCCTTTTGCAGCTTTTCTTCCTTTTAAAATTTCTCCAGCTGCAACAAAATCTTCCCATTTTCCTCCAGTACAACTTCCAATGTATGCCTGATTAATTTTAATATTATTTAATTCTCTTGCTGGAGTAACATTTGAAGGCAAATGAGGTTTAGCAACTAAGGGTTCAAGACCTGATGCATTAATTTCTTTAACATTAACATATGTAGCATCTTTATCACTCTTTAAATTATCTGCATCTGTGCACCAAGATCTCCAATTTTCTTGAGTCATAGGCGCTTGTCTTGCCCTTCTATATTCAATTGTTTTTCCATCAGGCTCAATAATTCCTGATTTTGCACCTGCTTCAATTGCCATATTTGTTAAAGTCATTTTTTCATCAATTGACATATTCCTGATTGTATCTCCTGTCCATTCCATTGCCTGATATAAACAGCCATCAACACCAACATCTCCAACAACTCTTAAGAACAAATCTTTTGCCATAACATTTTTTGGCATTTCACCATTAACATCTATTTTAAAACTTTCAGGAACTCTAAACCATAAACTTCCTGTTGCTAAAACATTTCCAGCTTCTGTTGTTCCAATTCCAGTTGAAAAAGCTCCTAATGCTCCATAAGTACAAGTATGTGAATCTCCTCCAACAATTACCTGTCCTGGAATAACATGGCCCTTAGAAGGAAGCATAACATGACAAACACCATAATCTCCCCCTTCAACCATATAAGCAGTAATATCTGCACCAAGAGCTTGCTGCTCATCAACAAATCCTTTTAATTCTTGATATAAAATTGCAGATGCAATATCTTTTCCAGGAACATAATGATCAGGAGTTGCAACAACTTTCAAATCAGGATGAATTCTATTTCCAAATTCTCTTTTAAGAAGTTTTATTACATCACTAGAAGTAATATCATGCATCATTAAAACATCAACTTTTGATTCAATTGTTTCACCAGGACTAACTCTATCTCTTCCACAATGTCTTGCTAAAATTTTTTCAGTTATTGTTTGTCTCATTTTCAAACAATCAAAAGATTATTTTTAAACATTTATATATAAAAACATAGTTTTAGTAGTAATCTTGATAAGAATTAAGCAGCAGCTTCAAGCATCATTTTTTTAGACTTTTCTCCAGGCAAACTCATAAGATGATCAAATAATTTTTCCATATCTTGTTGAGTAATAGGATCAGTTAATAAAAATGGTTTATAAGGTTGACTTAATACTCTGATATCATAAGCATTTCCCCTAGAATTTAATTCTAACTTAACAGCAAAGAAATATCTTGCTTTTTCTCCAGGAAACATTTTTTCAAACTCCTCGCCTGCTTTTTCATATTCCAATCTTTCTTTTTTGAATTTTACTTCTTCTTCAAAGGTTTCATTTTTTGAACCAAGATCTCTTTGAGTAATTTTAAAATATTTTTCAATATCCTTATGCATTACATGAATTTGTTCTGCACTAAACCCTAATGCTCTACCTAAAGAATATCTTTGCCATTGTTGAAGATTTTTTTCTGCAAATTGCATTCCAAGTTCCCTTTTAGCAAGTCCAGCTATTGAACCAGGTTGCTCTGTCATTGGAATTGGATAAGTTCCATTTATAATTCGACTATATTGCAAAAAAGCAGGCGAACAACCAGAATAAAGAACTGGAAATGGTTCTATAAGAGTTAATTTCTCTTTTAATGATCTTACTTTTTTTCTAAATAATATTTTTTCATTTAAAACCATAATATTACTACAGTTAATTATCTTTTAAACATTTGTGAGAATTAAAATAATCAATAAAAAAGATTTAAAACTTCCAAAAATAAAATCATTCATATTTTTTATTTGCAAATCTAGAACATCTTACTACTAAACCACTAACAGAATCAACTTCAGTTATTCTATCTCCTTTCTGAGAATCATACTCATAAATAACCCATCTGTTAGGAGATTCATTTAAATCAACACTTTTTAATTCTTCATAAAAATCATTTTCCAATCCCATATTAAAAACAAAATCAACTTATTTTTAAACATTTATATAAACCAAAATAACAAAGTTCCAGTTAGTTTTTCTCAAAAGTCTTTTTGTCAAGAACTCTGGGTTAAAACCCAGAGCGTGTTTTAGTTCTTGACAGACAGAAAATTATCATTGTGTATCTCTGAATTAAAATAACAGAGGGTTACAATAAGAATTTTCTGGATCTAAAAGAGTTTCAACTAATTATATAATTTTTTAAAGAACTATCAACCGTGCTATAATCAAAATAGGTCAAAGCTCAATTCTTATTGTTTTGCCACACTAGCAGGAGAGATAAAGATTATTGTGTCTCCTCTTAAAAAAGTAAGGCCGACACTTCTTTTGCTCTCATTGTCTACAATCTCTTTAGCATTATCTAACACAATATTAATGTGTATATCAAATGCTAACAGAGTTCCTACCATCTGCTTGTTGTTTTTTAGTTGAACTAACACTTCTTTTCCTTTTGCATTATTCAACACATCAAGTGGTCTTTCGATTCCGTTAACCATAAAACAAAATCAATTAAGAGGTATTTAAATCTTTCTAAACTTTTTTTCTTTTTCAAAATTTATATTAGAATTAACCATAAAATTAACTATCGATATGTTTAAATATAGATAAATAAACAATAATAAAATGTCACAAACATTAACTCAAGATGAAACAAAACAAAGAACTCCTTCAAGAACACTCGGAGATTATTTATTAGAGGCATTAGAAATTTCAGGAATAAAATCTCTAGAATATTTAACTCCAAAAAATTTAGATGGATTCAAACCTCTAATTCTTAAAAGTTTAAAAGACATTTCATTTGTATCAAAATATGATGTGGGTTATAAAGTTCAAGATATTTATTTTTCTGAAGGCAAATTAAGAATAATGGGAAAATTAGGTTCAGGATATAGAAAATACCTAGAGGGATGCGGCCCAATGAGTCTTCCAATGCATCTTCAAGATATAGAACACCAACCAAAACCAATTGATTGGAGCAATACATTGTCTAATTCACCATATACAACATCAGAATAAACTATATTACTTTAAAATATTTCTCATCTTTTTCTAGAATTCGGAACAGAAGCATTATGCATTCTTACAATCTCGTCCAAAGCTTCAAGTTTATCAACAGGTAAAACTATTCCACAAGTAGTTAAATCAAATCTTTGATTAGATCTTGAATTAAGTAAAAGGGAGAGAGCATAATAATCTTCATTACCTTTTCTTAATACTCCACTATGGGTAGAATCTCCATTAGGAGAAGAAAGAGCATAATTAACAAAAGTTCTTTTTCCAAAAGTTGTTAATGAATAAATCATTGTTATTTGTTGAGGGTTCATAGAAAGATTATTATAAAATCTCTTTAAAAATGCTCTATTTTACCTCTAAATAAAAAATTTATTGATTTTTTGGTCAGAAAACAAGATTCTTGTTTTCCGAAACCTTTAAATAACAATTTTCTTTTCAGTTTTCATGGGATATGGAAGAAAAATTACCGGGGGAAAATATAAGAAATTTTCTAAAAAGAAAAAATATGCTCTACCAGGAATACCGAGAAAAGTAAAATTAAGAGAAACAAAAAGCAAAATACTTAGAGGTCTTGGTGGAAATAAGAAAACAGTTCTTCTTTGTGCAGACTATGCAAATGTATTTGATCCAAAAACAAAAAAATCAAAAAAATCAAAAATAAAAAATGTTCTTGAAACACCTTCAAATAGATTCTTAGCAAGACAAAATATTCTAGTTAAATCTGCAATAATAGAAACAGAACTTGGAAAAGCAAAAATAACCAACAGACCAGGTCAAGAAGGGGCTATTAATGCAATTTTACTAAAAGAATAATTTCTAGAAACCTACCTGTTAAGTAAACCTTAATTCTTAACATAAAGATTAGCTGGATAATCTTTAACACCTCTGTGAAATCTCTTCTCATTAAACCATTTCATCCATTTCTCT
>JAGVIM010000178.1 GCA_020056045.1 Nanobdellota archaeon
ATCCAATAAAGTTAGTCAGGTAGTTCTTTCACCATTAAGGGAACATTCAAGAAAACCTGATGAAGTCCGTGATAGAATAGTTGAACTCTTAGGAGATTTGCCAAGAATTGAACTTTTTGCAAGGCAATCTGCAAATGGATGGGACTCATGGGGCAATGAAACTCATAAATTTAAGGAGAGTAAGAATGGAAAATAATTCTCCTTTAAACACTTATGATAAAGTTGATCCCGATGAAATTATCAAGAAGTTAAAAGAATTACTTTATTATCTGCAAAAAATGGAGCAGGATGGAAAATTATGAGAAAGAATTATTGTATTAGACTCAGACTTGAAACAGAAATTATTGAAATGTTAAAGAAACAAGCTGAACAGGAAGGAATTACCATGTCTGCATTGTGTAGGCAAAAATTAGGGGCATGTTCTAAACTTACTAAGATTGAAATTATGGTGGAGGAGATGAATAAGAAGATGAAATGCCGGTGTTAATGTTTTTATATAAGGATAAAATTATATTAGAATAATTTATTTAATAAATTAAGATGACAGAACAAATCCTTAAGTCAAGCTAAAATTATCCTTCTTTGTTTTCTTTAAAATTTTATCAGGATTTACTTCAAGTCCTTTTCCATTAATAATTTTCATTTCTACAATTCTTTTTTTAAAACTCACTCCCCTCATTTTTAAAATTTCAATTGCAGCAGTTCTTCCTCCGGAATCATAAATAACATTATATAGAACAATAATGCCGTCTGATAAAAATGAAACTGCTTCTCCTTGTTCTTGGAATGTTGATCCAACATGAGAAGGAGACGAAACCTCTCTGATTAGAAAATTGGTTATTTTATTTTTTTCTAAGTACCTAAATAACTGCTCCATATAAATTCTAAATCTTGATTCTTCTCCTGAAAATGCAGAAGAAATGCTTGTTAAAGAATCGATTACAACAAAATCTGGCTTGAAATCATCTGGGAAAAACATTGGTTCTACTTCAATTAATAATTCTTTTTTTGCAGCACTTAATAATGCTTCAATGCTTCTTGAAACATCAATTGCATCAAATCTTGTTATTCTTAGCAATCCTTTTTTTACAAAATCTTTGGCTTTCCAATTAAACTCTTCCATATGCCCTATTAATTGTTCTTCTGATTCCTCAAAGCTCATATAAAGGCATTTTTTGCCTTTTTTGCATAACTCATTGGCAGCAGCAAGGCAAAAAATAGTTTTTCCACTTCCAGGACCTCCTTCAACTAAAACAGCTGCTCCATTCGGAATACCCATGCCTTTTTCAAATAAAGAATCAAAACCCTTGATTCCTGTTTTTAGAAATTTTTCAATAGGTTTTTTTACATCTTCTTTCTTATTAGAAAATTGATTTTTCAAATTCTTTATTCTCTTTTTAGAATTACTTATTTTATTAACCTTCTTTTTTTTAGCCATTTTCTATAAATATATAGACTGATGGTATTTTTAAGTCTTTTGATAAATTTTGCATTCAACAGAAACACTTATAATATATAAAATCCTATGAATTTTATGGAAAAAAGAGAGGTAATGCTTTATGTAATTACTATAATTTCATTCATAGTATTTATTTACATAATTTTTGGAGCAGTTTCAAAAATTCCAAGCATATCTGATAAAAAATTTATAAGCATGACTGGGAATGTTGTAATAAACTTAGAAAATAATTATAAAATTGGTGATAATCTCGATGGAGAATTAATAATCAATTCAAATGAACTTAATAAATATGGAATTTTATTGTTGACAAAGGATAACGAGCCAATTCTTACTGAAACATTTAATTTAAATGACATCCCAAAAAATAAAATAAATTCTGACCAATATTCAGTGAAAATAAGGGATTTTGCAGATTATAAATTTGAGGAAAAAGGTAATTATGAATTAATGTTTTCTGTTTTGGATTTGAATATAAATATAAAAAAGAAGTTTGTGGTTGAATAAAAATTATAAATGTGCTAGAAAATTATTTAAACATCAAAAAATCTTCGAAAGAAGAATTTTTAAATCTAAAAATCAAAGTATAGTCTAAGGATAGTTAAAAAAGAAGTGAAAATGAAAAATAAAAAGAGGATAAAAAAAGTTTTAAGGCTAAATAAAAAAACATTATTCATTACTTTAATTGTATGTTTATTTATTTCTTTAGTCTATGCTTTAACATTTATTGACAAATCTCAATCTGATTTTAATTTAGG
>JAGVIM010000244.1 GCA_020056045.1 Nanobdellota archaeon
CAACACCATAAACTATTGGATTATTTTTAAACCTTGATGCAACTTCGCAAAGTTGTTCTGCTCCTTTAACATTATAATTTGCTATAACAAAACCATTTTCTGTTAATGAATTAGGATATTGTTCTCCTAGTTTATAAGTTTCCTTTGGAGCAAATCTTACTTTTCCATCTCTTGAAAATCTTACTCCATTAACTTCTTTTGTTCCTTTAGTATTTATTGCTTTTTCTAACTTACTTAAATCAAGAGATTCACTTCTTCCTTTTGCTTCTAAATCTTGAACTACATAAACTCCTTTAGGAGTCCATAAATTTTGATTAAAAACCCATAACCAATTTGATCTCATTAAATCTTTAACATTCTTAAATTCAGGTTCATTTGAAACTCTTGAATCACAGTAAGCAGTATTAAGTAAAGAAGCTGTATAATCTCCTGTTGGAACTTTTAAACCATTTCCTAGAATTGCCTTGCCAACATTTTGATAAGTATCTGGACCATGTGAAGGTGAAGCAAAAGCTATTCTTCCATTTCCATGAGGAACATAAAGTTTAGTCATTGCCCTTTCAACACTTGGAGTATTATTTGTCATAGTTTTTATATTAATTTCAGGTTTATAAACCTTTCGATATTATTACTACTAAGTAATTAATATATTATAAAATTAATCTAAAAACAAGATGTTTAATTTATTTAAACAACTGTTTAAAATATAGAAACATTTAAATATTTATAATTTCCTAGTATCATAAGTAAAACTTAAGATTATGAAAACAATAATAAAATCAGGATATATGAAGATAATGCATCTCTTCTATGAAAATAACTTCTATTTTAATAATAAAAGTTCGGGAATCCATCTTAGAGATATTGCAAGAAAAACTAAACTTAATGAAAATAGTGTTACAAGATTTTTAAAAGAGCTTGAATTAGATAAAATTCTTGTCTCAAAAAAAGATGGAAACTTAAAAAAGTTCTATATTAAACCAAATGAAAAGACTGCTTATATTTTTACATTATTTGATCTTGAAAGATTTGATAAACTCCCCTCTTTAAGAAAAAGTGCTATTAACTTCTATTTAAAAGAACTGAAGGAAAAACCTCTTATGGTTTTACTTTTTGGTTCAACTGCGAAAGGCACTTTTAGAGATGATTCTGATATAGACTTATTATTAATTGTAAATAAAAAGATAGATGTTGAAAAAGCAAAAAAGATGGCAGATGCTCAAACTGCTTTAAAAGTTCAGGATTTTCAAATATCATACGAAAATTTTATTAATGAACTAAAGTTAAAAAATGATATGGTAATTCAATCTGCTTTAAGTACAGGATTTCCAATACTTAATCAATTATTATTCTATGAGGTGGTTTTAAATGAAAATTAATGAATTAAATAAATTACTTACAAAATCCACTTTATTGAACAATAGGATAAAATTTTATGAAAAAAAGAAGTTAATTGAAAAAGTTCCATTTGATTTAAATGAAATAAACGGACATCTTAAAAAATCAGAGCATGATTTAAAATTTGTATCTGACAATTTAAAACTCGAATACTTTGACTGGTGTATAACTGGTTGTTATTATGCAACTTATCAAATTGCCTTGGCATTGATAAGAGCTAAAAAGTTTTATTCAAAAAATCATGATGCAACATTATGCATTCTTGCAAGAGAATATTATAGTTCTGGAATAACAAAAGAAGATATTGAACTAATAAACATGTTTTTCTTAAATTACCAAGATCTATTATTCTATGTTTCTTCTAAAGAAAGAAGAGAAGAAGCAAGTTACGGAACAAAGTCTAATTTTGATAGAGAAGAGGTTGAAAAATTAAGGGCAAAAACTGCTCAGTTTATTGATAAAGCAAAGATCATTCTTAAAAATACATTAGATGAAATTAATAAGAAACCCTAAATTTAAGCCCACAAACCGCCACACAGCCCCAACAATAGCAAGATATAAATATAAGTTAGTATTTCTATTAATTAACATATTCCAACGATAAAAATCATAAACTGACCGGATTTATGGGACAAAATCGGACGTCACTCCTCGGGGATATAAATATCCTGAAAGGATATTAAACAT
>JAGVIM010000259.1 GCA_020056045.1 Nanobdellota archaeon
CAGGATTATTTGGACTTGATTCATTCTATGTTTTTTTAAACCTTGAGTATATTAATAAAGAACAAGAGAAAAAACTTCTGGAAAAAATTAATTCCCTGGATTTTGTTGGCTGGTTAGTTTCAGGAACAGGAAGATGGGATGTTGTTCTTCTAATAAATGCTTCATCAATTTCAGTATTTGAGAGTTATCTTGATAAAATAAAATCTATATGCGGAAAGCATCTTCATACTTATATTTTCACAGCTCTTGTTAATGCAGAACATATTGGATATAAAATGATAGGAGATAGGCCATATTTAGTAGGAATTAAAAGAAATGAAAAAACAAGAAAAGATGAATTAACTAAGCAAGATCTTGCAATATTAAATGCAATATCTCAAAATGCTAGATTACCTTTAACTGAAATTTCAGAAAAAGCTAATATTCCTGTTCATGTTGTTAATTATAGATTAAAATCAATGATAAAAAATAAGATAATTTCAGGATTTAAACCTCAATTAAATGTTTCAAAATTAGGTTATCAATGGCACCTATTGCTTTTAAAATTAAAAATAGTTGAAGAAAAAAGAAAAGAAGAATTCATGACATTTTGCAAAGCCCATCCAAGAATATATTATATAACTAACACAATTGGGAATTATGATATAATGATTGATATTCATGTTAATAATACAGAAGAATACAGAGAAACGCTTTTAGATATAAAAGACAAGTTTTCAGATATAATAAGGGATTATGAATCCATAATAGTTTTTGAAGAATATAAGATAAGTTATCTTCCAGAAATATAATAAATAGCTTGATTATTCCCATAAGAATACTTAAAAATACCCCTTTCTTCATTATTTTATAAAAAAGGAGATACTGAAGGTTTCAATAATAAAATCATCCTCTAGGGAAGGTGACTTGTCATCTTATAAGGGGGGGTGACTTGTTAGGGGAACCATTGGTTACCATACGAATGACATACATTAAAAAACTGGTGATGAAAGGATTTAAGTCTTTTGCACGAGAAACAGAAATAGCATTTGATAGGCATATGAATTGTGTAGTTGGACCAAATGGTAGTGGAAAATCTTGTTCATATGATACACTTGTAAAACTTTCAAATGGGGATGAAAAACAAATAGGTGACCTCGTAGAATTTCAAATTAAAGATTCAAAAGAGATAAAAAAATTAGATGATGGAATTTATGTTGATGGAGATAATTCTATAGAAATAATTTCTTTAAATAAAAATACAGGGAAAGCAGAAAAAAAGAAAGTTTCAAAATTTATTAAAAGAGAAGGAGATATTTTATATAAAATTAAAACAAGAACAGGAAAAGAGGTAAAAGCAACAGGGTGCCATCCAGTCATGACCTTTAAAGATGGAGAAATTAAAAGTATTCTTTTAAGAGATTTAAATAAAGGAAGTTTAATTGCTTCTCCAAGAAATATTAATATTGAAGGCAGTAGCTTTGATAAAGATATGGCAAGATTTTTAGGTTATATTATAGGAGACGGATATATTTCCAGTAATAGGATAGAATTTATTAATAATGATATAGAAGTTATTGAAGATTATAAAAATATTTTAAATAAGTTTAATCTAAAGTTCACACAGAGACTTGATAAAAATATTACAAGAATCTACATTAATGATAATCTTTTTTATAAAAAAATAAAAGGCATGTTTATAGAAAATCATAAAGGGTCAATAACCTCTGAAATTAAAAAAATTCCAGATATTTTACTAACAACTGATAATCAATCAATTTCAAATATTTTAGCAGGATTATATGATACAGACGGAAGTGTAAGAAAAGACATAGCTGTTATTGAATTTTGCACTAAAAACAAATTACTTGCAGAACAAATACAAGGATTATTATTAAGATTTGGAATAATATCTAGAATTAAAAAAAGAATTTGTTGTGCAACAAATACTGAAGAAAAAATAAAAAGAGATTATTATTACATTTATATTTATGGTATTGATAACCTAAAGAAGTTTAATGAAAATATATTTTTAAGAGTTAAACATAAAAATGATATTATATTAAATTGGTTGTCTAAGAATTTGACTTCTAATCCAAATACCGACTTACTGCCTCAGGAAATCAATCTTTATGTTAAAGAACTAACAAGACTTTTAGGA
>JAGVIM010000193.1 GCA_020056045.1 Nanobdellota archaeon
ATTGACATTACACTAATTATAAATTCAGAAAAAATTTTTAACGAAGTTTGAAAAGTTTTTATTTTTTACTTCAGAAAGGTCTAATACATATATCAGTAACCTTTTTAAAGGAACTATTTCTATTGTTTTTGAAGAGGAAAGATTATATTAGTGGATAGTATTAAACTATCTTAAATGACCTAAGCGCACTAAGAACCTCAATTATTCTTAGATGCATTTATTTAAAAAATTCACATGATAAAAAGAAAACAATTAAGACAACATGGAAAAATTAGGCTTAGTCATTACTTTCAAAAATTTAAAGAAGGAGACAAGGTTACAGTAATAAGAGAACTTGCTGTTCAACCAAAATTTCCAAAACAAATACAGGGAAGATCTGGAAAAATAATTGGTAAGAGAGGAACATATTATATTATAAAAATGAATGATTTAAATAAGGAAAAAACTTATATAATACATCCACTACACTTGAGGAAAATAAAATGAGCTCTTTTAATAAAAAGACCTCGGAGAAAAACTAAAATACTATGATACTTGATAGAACACCTTTAAATTTGAATGAAGTTGAAGAAATAGTTAAAGAACTTCTAGAAAGTCCTAAAAAAGAAGAGACCGAAGAATACTTAAAGAAATTTTTAAAGGCAAAACCTAGTCAAGCAAAAAAAATAAAAGAAGAGTTGGAAAAGTTAGATATCTTAAAGATTAAAAGAGAACACCTAGTTAAGATAGTTGACTTACTTCCAGAAGATGCTTCAGATCTAAATAAAATATTTGTAGATCTAAGTTTAAACGAAGATGAAACAAATAAAATACTCAATGTTGTTAAGAACAACAAATAAAAATGACAGAGAAAGAAGAATATGCAATAGTCCTAGACTATTTACCCTATGGTTATCCTCTAGAGAAAAAAATGATGCCTATAGCTCAAGCTTTAGGAATTAAAAATTTCACACTCTTACAATTAATACCTAGAAGGGGTATTAAATTAGAAGTAGCAGAAAAAGTATATATTGGAGATGGAAAGAGAGACAAAATATACTATATTCTAGGAAGGCTTCCTGGAGATAAAATAACTGAAACAGCAAGAGAGCAGTTAAGGGAAGCTATTGAAAAAGAAATAGCAAGTAATCAAGGAAAATTTGTTGATTTTTTCAATAAAGCAGATGCAATAAACACAAGAATGCATCAGTTTGAATTACTTCCGGGATTTGGAAGAAAACATACTGAAGCAATACTGGCCGAAAGGAATAAAAAGCCTTTTGAATCTCTAGAAGACCTAAAGGAAAGGGTTGGAAATCTTCCAGACCCTAAAAAAGCAATAGCAAGGAGATTTATTGAAGAGATAATAGAAAAACAAAAATATTATTTGTTTGCAGGAAATTAAAATATGGCAGAAAAAAAATTTAAAAACGATAAAGAAGAAAAACCAAAGGCAAAACCTGAAGCTAAAAAAGAATATTTCACATTAATTAGAATTATGCAAACAGACATTCCTGGAAATAAAAATATTTTAACAGGACTTACATATCTTAAGGGAGTTTCCTGGAGTATTTCAAATGCTATTTGTACAATATTAAAATTAAATCCAAATAAAAAAATTACAGAATTAACTCCAAAAGAAACAGAAGAAATAATTGAACTTTTAGCAAATCCAGTTGGTAAATTCCCTAAATTTTTATTAAATAGAAGAAATGATTTTGAAACTGGAAAAGATGCTCATATTACTGGAGCAAATTTAGATATTAAAAAAGAATTTGATATAAGAAGACTTAAGAAAATAAGATCTTACAGAGGACTTAGACATGCTACTGGACAACCAACAAGAGGACAAAGAACAAAAAGTCACTTTAGAACAAGAGGAAAGAAAAAAGCTGTTGGAGTTCAAAAGAAAAAACCAGAGCCAGCAAAGAAAAAATAAACAAAACAACTAAAAAATGATAAGAAGTAGAAAAAAATATTCAAGACCGAGAAAGCCTTTTGATAAGGCAAGAATAGAAGAAGAAAATATACTTAGAGAAAGATATGGATTAAAAAACAAAAAAGAAATTTGGAAAGCTGATGCTTCTATAACTAGAATAAGAAGCCTTGCTAAAGAGCTAATTACCAAATCTGAGGAAGAAAAGAATGCATTTGTAGAAAGACTTAGTAAAAAAGGATATAGCATAACAAGTATTCAAGATGCACTTGCTTTAAATAAAGAAGATTTATTAAAAAGAAGATTACAAACAGTTTTGCATTCAAAGGGAATGGCATTAACTCCAAAACAGGCAAGACAATTAATCACACACAAACATGTTGTTGTTGGAGAAAGAATAGTAAATATTCCTTCTTATCATATTACACTTGAAGAAGAATCTTTAATTCAATTAAATATAACATTAAAATTACCTGAAAAGAAAAAATCAAAAGAAGAAGAAATAAAAGAAGAACTTCTAGCAGAAGAGGAAAAAGCAGAGGAGGAATTAATAGCTTAAAATGGAAGAAAAAATAAATGAAGAAATTATTGAAAGTGAAGAGAAAATGGAAGTTAAGAAAGAAAAAATAAAAGCAGAAGTAATTGAAAGTGAAGATAAGAAGGAAGTTAAGAAAGAAAAGCCAAGAGAAGAAAGAATTGGAATATTAAATATTTATACTACTTTTAATAATACAATAATTAATCTTACAGATATGGCTGGAAATACAATTTCAAAATTTTCAGGGGGACAATCAACAAAACAATCAAGACTTAAAGCTAATCCTACAATTGCAATGTTTGTTGCTCAAAGAATTTCTGAAGAAGCAAAGGACAATGGTATAACTGGATTTTATGTTAAGATAAGGGCTGAAACAGGGCAAAATAATCCAGGACCTGGAGCACATAGTGCAATTAAAGCATTAACAAGAGCAGGATTTAAAATAATAAGCATAATGGATACTACAAGAATAGCAAGAGGCGGTCCTAAGGTTAAAGGTGGTAGAAGAGGTAGAAGAGTATAAGTTTATAAATTAAATTTAAGATAATAAACAATGATAAAACAAACTTTTAAAAAAGTTTGATCAAAATATAACACAATATCCAAATATAAAATGATAAAGATAAAAAATTCAAATGAGAAAGAACAAAAGATTAGTCTTATTACAGATATGTCTACAAGTCTTGCAAATGCAATAAGAAGAAGTGCACTTGAAATTCCAATAATGGCTATTGATGAAGTTGAAATAATAAAAAATGATTCTGCATTATATGATGAAATTATTGCTCACAGACTTGGACTTGTTCCAATAAAATTA
>JAGVIM010000196.1 GCA_020056045.1 Nanobdellota archaeon
ATTTTGACCTCTTTTGTCGATATTTATCGACGATATTTAGTTGTATTATCGACGATGAACTAGTATTTATATTTTTCTAATTATGAGACAGCCTGTTTAAGGTGTGGTGGCACATTGTTTTTCTGATGAAAGGAAAATTCGTTAAGTTTATAAATGACTTTGATGAGTGTTTTTTAATATGTTAGAAGATTATGTAAGAATTGAAAGAAAAGAAAACCGCGCTTATAGCGATGCTGTTGATCATCCTTCAACATTATACAATCAAGTTGTTTTTGGGACTGATTTTGTTGTTCATCCAAGACCTTTTGGACATCCATTTGATATTGTAGATTTAGAAGAGATTGCTGCAAGAATTAGTAAAATTCCTTTGAATCCTCATTTTCATTCAAGACCTAATACTTATGAAGCTGTTGATAATCAAGATTGTTCTGGAATGACTGTTCAACTTTATACTTTACGTGGAAGAGAATATAGAAAATCATTAGAAGTTCAAGAAAGAGCAATTGCAGATATGATGCTGAGTTGATTTTTTTATTTAATATTCTTTAAATCCTTTTGATTTTGCCCATTTAAGAAGATCATCCCAAGTTTGTTTTTCTTTATTATATTTTTCCTGATTTTCCCCCCATATTTCCCAAGCTCCTTTACTTTTTTCATGCAGATTTTTCCAATCTTCATAATCTTTTTTATATTTCTTTGAGTTTTTTTCATAATTTGTAATTAAATCATTAATAATAATATCAAAGCTTTTTCCTTTTTTAGCTATATCTAATTTTGAGAGTCTATTCTTTGTATCTTCACTTAGTTTAATAGTAGTTATTTTCATTGTATACTAGGTATACAAGGTATACTTTATAAATGTTTTGATTTATTAGAATAAATTTTATCTTGTTTTTTCTAATATTTGTTCTGCTATTTTATTAATTTCTTGATTTCCATCGATTGAATCTAATATTGATTGATATTTTTTTAGAATAGGTTTTGTTTCTTTGTGATAGGTTTCAAGTCTTTTTTTAATTGCTTCAGGATTATCATCTGCTCTTCTATATAATTCATTTTGGCATTGATCACAGATATTTTCTTTATTTGGAGGATTTGTTATTGTATTGTAAACTGCTCCGCATTTTTTACAAGATATTCTTGAAGATATTCTTTCAATTGCAAGTTTATCACTTATATTTATTTCAATTACTTTGTCTATTTTTGCTATATTGTCTAGCAATTTTGCTTGATCTAAATTTCTTGGAAAACCATCTAAAATAAATCCTTTTTTGCAGTCAGGATTTGAAATTCTTTGTTTTAGTATTTTAACTGTTAATTCATCTGGAACAAGTTTTCCTTGATTAATATTTGCATCAACTTCTTCTTTTAGAGGACCTTTTGTCAGACCCCTAAATAAATCGCCTGTTGAGATATGAGGAATATTAAGTTTTTCTGCAAGAATTTTTGCTTGAGTTCCTTTTCCACTTCCTTGAGGTCCTATGAAAATAATGTTTGTCATTTTGATTACCTTTTTTATAATTTAAAAATGGAAATGGGGTTTAAAAATATAATGTTCTATTGAAAGAGCTTAGCTTTCTGAAATATAATTGAAATTTTATCTGATATGCATCAAGATGAAATTTCAAAGGTTTATAATTATCCTTTATAAAAAATAAGAGAATGTGATATAGAATTTTAGCTTGATTGAATAATTTTCTAACTAATATTTTATTGAATTTAATAATAATTCTTTGGTAAAAATAATCTTGATGGAATCAGATTGTTTTTACATAAATAGCTTCAGAAAACTGAGCAATTATGTTATGTTTTTTATATATGTCCGGGAGCAAGCACTTGATAATCTAGATGTTTTAATTTGTTAACAGAATCTTGCATTTTTCCTGGAATTGATTCTGGAAGGTCTGTTCTTCCTATTCCTGAATGAAATAGAGTATCTCCTGAGAAAAGAATATCTTTGTAGAGAAAGGCTAAAGAATCTTTTGTATGGCCTGGAACTTTTATTACTCTTATCATTATTAAAACAAGTTCATTAATATTTTTTTCATCATAAATTTTTGCATTTGGAAATAATTCTAGATTTTCTATATGGTCCCAGTGTCTATGGGTTAAAAGAATTATGTGAATATCTTTAGGTTCTATTTTTAGTTGTTTTAGTTCATCTAATAATTCTTGCCTTGTTGCTTTTGAAGAAGTATCTATTAGGATATTATCTTTTCCTATTTTAATTATATAAACACAGGATCCAAATTCTTTAAAATAGAGTTGGAATACATTGTCTGAAAGTTTATTTATCATTTTTATTATTTGTTTAATTCTTTTATTATTTTTTTAATTATAATTATATCCTCTTCTGTCTTTTTTATATCTGTTGTTATTTCAAGAGTTATTTCTGCATTATTTGGGAGAAGGGAAATCACTTTCTTTAAGTCAAAATCACTTTCTTTTAATGCAAGATGGGTTTTATTTTCTTTTATTAATTGTCCTCCAAGATGATAGTGAGTTGGTTTTAATTTAATAAAATCCTTAATAAACTTAATATAATCTAATTTTAATAAAGTAGCTGCTCCTATTGCATGATTTATATCAAAGCATAATTTTTTGTTTATTTGTTTTAGAAATTCTTTTGTTTCAGATGGAGAAATACAAATACTATTTTTAGTAGGCATATTTTCAATAATAATTCTTTTATCATTAATATTTTTTATAAATTTTATTGATTGTTCCTTTGAGCAGTTATTATTCTCTAATGTTCCTGGGTGAAGTATTATCTTTTTTGCGTTTGTTTCATTAGCTATTTTAATTGCAAAGTCAATTGCTTTTTTATTAATATTATATTTATTTGGATCTGCAATATTTACTCCAAATTTCTGATGTTCTGTATGGATAACTTCTATGTTTTTAAATTTCTTTAAAAAATCGTAATTATTTTTTTGAATGGCCATTATTTCAAAGAAATCTACTTTATCTTTAAAATGTTCAAGAAAATTTTCATTATCAAATGTTTTAACACCTATTTTCATAAAGCAAGGATAGAAATATAAGTTTTTAAATATGTTTATTTGCTAATTAGCTTAATTGAAATGATTAAAAAATCATACATTATGTTCTACTTGATGCATGATTATATCTGCAATTGTTTTTAGTATTAAAAAGAAAAATATACTTCTTGTATCGTTAATTAAAAATAATCCAAATACTATTGTAAGA
>JAGVIM010000124.1 GCA_020056045.1 Nanobdellota archaeon
GCTCTTCCGATCTAGATGTTTTAGATGAAAAAAATATAAATAGTGTAAGTGATGCAGAAATAATATCTGTTTTTATATATTCAAAAATAAATGTTAAAATTTTAGACAAACTTAAAAAATTAAAAGCTATAACAACAAGGTCTACCGGATTTGATCATATTGATTTAAATGAATGTAGAAAAAGAAAAATTTCAGTATTTAATGTTCCTTATTATGGCGAAAATACAGTTGCATAACATACTTTTGCTTTGATTCTTGGACTTTCTAGAAAAATACATAAATCCTATGACAGAACAATAAGAGGAAACTTTTCTCTTGAAGGATTAAGAGGTTTTGATTTAAAAGGCAGGACAATTGGAATTATTGGATTAGGGCACATAGGAATGCATGTTGCAAGAATTGCAAAAGGATTTGAAATGAATATCTTAGTTTATGATTTGATTAAAAATAATAAATTTGCTAAAAAATCAGGATTTAAATATTCTAGTTTTGAAAATCTTTTAAAAAATTCTGATATAATAACTTTACATTGCCCTTATAATAAGAATACACATCATCTGATAAATAAAAATAATATAAATTTTATTAAAAAAGGTGCTTATTTAATTAACACTGCGAGAGGAGGGTTAATTGAAACAAAAGCAATGGTCAAGGCATTGGCTAATGGAGATTTAGGGGGGGCTGGTCTTGATGTTCTTGAAGAAGAAAGTCTAATTAAAGAAGAAATACAATTGCTATCTAAAAACTTTCCTAAGAAAAATCTTCAAAATTTAATTGAAAATCATATATTATTAACCTTTGAGAATGTTCTTATAACTCCCCATAATGCTTTTAATAGTATGGAAGCTTTAAGAAGAATAGCCGATACTACTATAGAAAATATAAAATCTGCAATTTCAAGGAGGAAAAATAAAAACCTATTATGAAACCTATAATTGTTATCAATCTTAAAACCTATCAACAAGGAGAACAAGTTTTAAAACTTGCAAGAATAATAGAAAAAGTTGATAAAAATATTATAATTGGAGTTAGCCCCGTTGATATTTCAGAGATGTCTAAAAAAACAAAACTTAAGGTCTATAGCCAGCATGTTGATTCATTTGAACCAGGAAGAAATACTGGTTTTATTATACCAGAATCAGTTAAATCTGTTGGAGCTTCTGGAGTATTTTTAAATCATTCAGAACATAAAATTGATTTTGAAGTTTTAGAAAAGACTATGAAAAGATGCAAGGAAGTTGGATTAAAGATATTGGTTTTTGCAGCTAGTTTAGAAGAAGCAAAAAAAATTAAAATATTAAAACCAAATTTTCTTGTTTATGAACCTCCTGAACTTGTTGCAGGAAATATTTCTGTTTCAACTGCAAAACCTGATTTAATAAAAAATATCTCAGAATCTTTAAAATCAAATTTTTTAGTAGGTGCGGGAATAAAAACAAACAATGATCTTAAAATAGCGATGAAGCTTGGAGCTTCTGGCATTGCTCTTTCATCAGCAATAACAACTGCAAAAAATCCTGAGAAAGTCTTAAGAGAATTGATTGGAAAATAAAATGCATGAGCATATTTTTATTGAAAATATAATTAATCAGGTTCCAGATAATAAGAAAGTAAAATCTGTGGAAATTGAAATAGGGGTTCTTGTAGGAATAGAACCTGATCATCTAAAAGAACATTTAGAAGAACATACAGGGTGGAGGGTTTTTTGTAAAGTGGTTAATTCAAAAGTAGAATGTAGATGTGGATATAAAGGTGAAGCAAGAATCTTGCAAAGACTCCATGATTTAGTTATTTATGACTGTCCTGGTTGTGAAGGAGAACCCGAAGTTCTGCAAGGCAAAGATATTAAAATAACTAAAGTTGTTTATAAATAATTTAATTCTTTATTGATCCAACTGGTATTTTTTATTTGTTCTATTATCATTAACAATATAAACTCTTTTTTATTAATTATTAATATGTGTCTTAGTATTCCAGGAAAAGTAATTGAAATAGAAAAAGACAAATTTATGATTGATTATGGAAGTGAGAAAAGACAAGCTATTATGAGTGTTGTTGAAGATTTAAAGATAGGAGATTATGTAATTATTAGTAATAAAATTATTATAAGTATTATTCCTAAAAATCAAGCAATTAAATATTTGGAGATAGTAGGGAATGTTAGAAAAGAAAATGGAAGAAAGTTATGAAGAAATGCTTTTTATGTATGGAATCAGCTGTGCTGAAAATCTTGTTAATCTTGGAAAAATAACTCAGGATGATTATGATAAACTTATGGATTATAACCAAAAAAAAGAGGTTCCTCCAAGGGATTTTGTTGAAAGAGTATTTGCAACTGCAGTTGAAAGAATTGGAGATGAGAAAACTCCTGAAGCTGTTGAAAGATATTTTAGAGAGAGACATAACGAGATTATTGATAAAAGAGAAGGGAGCTATGATTTAATGCCTGATTCTTTATGTGAATTATGTAAATATAGTGAAGGAGTAATTGTAGCAATTGATAATAACGGATTTTTGCCATTTCCAGTCTATAGGGTAACAGGTAAAACTGGCAATGATTTTGCTTTTGGAATGTATTTTAATGGATTTAAGGTTGGAGATAAAATTGCCATTCATAATAAATCTGCTGTAAGAAAAATTGCATGATTAAAATTCTCTGTCTTGGTAATGAATTCATAAAAGAAGATTCTCTTGCTAAAAGAATAGGTTCTGAATTAAATTTGGAAGATACGGATGTTACTTTTATCAAAGACAGTTTTCAGTTAATGGAACTTTTAAATAATTTTAAAGAGGAAGATGAAATTATAATTCTTGATGTTGTTTTAGGATTAAAAGAAGTTAAACTTTTATCTGTAGATGATTTAAAATCAGAAGGAATAATAACTGCACATGATTTTGATGCAGGATTTATCTTAAAACTTTTAGACAAAAAACAAAAGATAAAGATTATCGGCATACCGATGAAAGGAAATATTTCAAAAATTAAAAAACAAGTTAAGAAATATTTGAAAATTATTTAACTAGAGCCATTTAACTTTTAAAAAATGAGTTGAGCAGCTAAAACATGGATCATATGCTCTTATTAATTTTTCAATCTGTCTTATTATTTCTTCTTTAGAAGATTTATTTTTTAAAAGCTGGTTTACCAATAAAACAATATCATGTTCCATCATATTCAAGTTTTGGCAAGTAGGAGTTATGATATTACAATAAATAATTTTTCCAGTCTTATCAACTTTATATTCATGAAAAAGAGTTCCTCTCGGAGCCTCAACTGCACTTACACCAATTCCTTCTTTAATTTTTATTTCAGAAATATCTTGTTTTTCGGGCATTTTTTCTATTATTTTTATACCCCTATATATTGTATCTAAAAGTTCTATTGCCTGGCATAAATTATTGTAATAAGGATTTTTTAAAGGCAGTGTTAATTTAAGTTTAGAAAGCGTTTTTGTAAAAAACTTTTTTGTTTCATCTTCTAATTGTTCATGATTATTATTAATACGTGCAATAGCTCCAAGAACATAGGGTTTATTTTCTTTTAATACAAATTTAGAGGTTGCATATTCTTTGATATTCTCAGTTAAGTGCTTTTTATAATCATTATCAATAAAAAGTCCTGTATTTGAAGATATTTTTCCAGAAATTATTGCATACACCTCTTTTTCTTTTAAAGATAGATAATCTGTTTCTCTTTCTAGTTTAGGATATTTCAGACTTGCAAATAAGTCTATTGTTCTTAAGATTATTTTTTTTGAATTTTCTAATTGTTCTAATGTTTGGGAAAAATCAGTTTTAGGTGTCTCTTCTTTTATTCTTAAAAATGGATGCATTTCTCTTCCTCCAAAAACTTCTACAATTTTATTTCCAAGAGTAACTATTGCAAGTGCATCATTAATTTTTTCCTTATGTTTATTTCCCAAGGTTAATGCAGAAGTTGCATTAAAATAATCCGGAAGAGCTAAAAAATATAAATGAGTTGCATGGCTTCTGATTCTCTCACCAATCATAAGCATTTCTCTTACTGCTTTTTGCTGTTCTGTTGGTTTAATATTAAGTGCTTCTTCAAGTGCCTGAATTGAAGCAACAGAATGAGCACAGGAGCATATTCCACATATTCTTGAAACAATCTCTTGAATATCTTCTACATTTTTATTAATAACTAAAGCTTCAAAAAATCTTGCCCCTTCATTTGCCTTTAACTCACATATTTTTACCTTATTATTTTCAATTTTTAGATTTAAATGAGCATGTCCTTCTATTTTACATATATGATTTAAGCTTATTTCTCTCATTTTTCTAGCCATTTAGATTTATTTCCTTCTTGTTCTTTGAATTGTAATCCTGCAAATGTATTCATTTTATCATGCATATTTTTATTAGTGTATCCCATTTCCTTTAACATATCAAGATAGGCTTTTATGTTTGCATCCTTACATGGACCTCTACAACCATAGCAAGTAACAGAATTTGTTGGACATAGGGCATCACATCCACCATTGGTTATTGGACCTAAACATATTTTATTTTCAGTTAAAAGGCATAGGTTGCCTTTTCTTCTACATTCATAACAGACAGGTTCTCTATAGGGTTTAAATTCTCTTCCAGTTGTAATACATTTTATAAATTCAATTATTTCTTCTTTGTTTGGAGGGCATTGGGGCAAATAATAATCAACTTTAATATGCATATCCATTGGAGTTGGGGGAGTGGATTTTAAGTGATTATAAACAGGATATACCAACTTCATTGTTTTTTCTTCATCTAAGAAATTTTTAATTGATGGAACTCCCCCAGTGCAAGCACAAGATCCAAGGGCAACAATATATTTTGCTCTTTTTCTAAGTTCATTCAATACTATAATATCTTCATCAAAACAAACTGTTCCTTCTATAAAAACATAGTCAAAATCTCCGCCATAATTATTTTCTTTTATTAATGGAAATGCTTTAATTTCCACTAATTTTATTAATTGTTTAAAGCAATCTTCAAATAATATTGATAACAAACATCCAGCACAGCCAGATATTCCATATACTCCTATTTTTAATTTATTTTTCATTCTTTTACCTCATTTGCACTTGTTTCATTCTCAAGCTTAGGCTTAAGAATATCATACCTAAAAACAGGCCCATCTTTACAAACATATAAATCTTGAATTTGACATCTACCACATGAGCCAAAACCACATTCCATTCTTCTTTCCATTGACCAATAAATTTTATCATTTTTTAACCCTAGTTTATTAAGTTCTTTTGTAACAACATCCATCATAATTTCAGGTCCACATAAAAGTGCTATTGTTTTTTCTGTTTTAGGTTTATGTTTTTCTATTATTTCCTGTATAAATCCTTTTTCATATTCACTGGATTTATTATCTTCACTTAATCCAATGTGCATTTTAAATTTCTTTTTCCAATCTTTTATCTTATCTTTCAATAAAATATTATTCTCATCCCTAAATCCAAAATAAATAAACACTTCCTTGAAATCTTTTCTATTTTTTTCAATATAATCTATAATTGAAGTTACAGGAGCAATTCCAGTTCCTCCAGCAATCATTATTAGATTATTATTTTCTAATTCTTTAATTGGAAGTCCTTTTCCATAGGGGCCTCGTATTAAAATAGAATCATTTTTATCTAATTTAAAAATTGCAGAAGTAACATTACCCGCATTTTTTGTTAAAAGGTCAAGATAATCTTTATTATAGGAGCAAGATGCAAGAGGACACTCTCCAATTCCAGGAACACTTACTTCAATAAATTGTCCTGGCTTTGGATTTAATTTGCATTTAACTTTGAATAATTTTACATCTTTTGTAAATGTTTTTATATCTTTTATTTTGTAAGGATCTGGAAGATAAGTCATTTTTTCTTTTCCTTTTTATTTTTTATATTCTCTTCATTCTTCAAAAGATTAATTGTGTCTACCCAGTCTATCTTTGTAGGACATACTCTCAAACATCTCCCACAACCAACACACATATATTTGCCACGTCTTTTTTTGTAATATACTATTTTATGATAAACAAAATGTTTAAATCTTGATAATCTAGAGTCTCTATAGGATTTTCCTCCAGCAACTCTTGTAAATGATTTTAGTTGACAAGAGATTTGATTCCTTGTTCTCTTACCATCCTTTAAGTTTATGTCTATACTGTCCTTTATATCAAAACAGTTACATGTTGGGCAATAGGCTGTGCATGCAGAACAACTCAAACATTTTTCAGAATCTGTCTCCCATATCTTATTTTTATAATCATCTTCAATATTTTTATCTATTAAAAATTTATTATTTTTAGGTTCTGGTATTTTTATTTCTTTTTTTACTTTTGTTAAATTTTTTACTAATTTTTCTCCTTTTTTTGATCCAACTGAGATATAATAATTAGTTCCCCTTGGATAAAAAAATAAATCATAATAATCTGTGAGTTCCATTGAATTACAAAAGCAATAATTATCAGGATTTTCACAAAACATTCCAATCAAAATAGTATTTTTTCTTTTTTCTATATATTGAGAATCATACATTAGTTTATCCAAAA
>JAGVIM010000024.1 GCA_020056045.1 Nanobdellota archaeon
ATTTTGACCTCTTTTGTCGATATTTATCGACGATATTTAGTTATATTACCGACGAGAATCAAGTATTTATATTTTTCTAATTATGGGACAGCCTGTAAAGTGTGTGGTTTGAATGGCACTTGTTTTTTGGATGATCCAAAATTAAAACTAGTAAGCTACGACCCCATTCTAAAGAATGGGGTTTTAATTTATGGACATAAACAAAATCTACAAGAATTTAATTTATGACTACCCCCCTTATTTTTTCTGGATTATATAAAATAATACTCAATGGAAGAACTAAAACAAGCAGGACTCACAGAAAATGAATCAAAAGTTTATTTAGCATTAATAGAATTAGGACCAAGTCTTGCAGGACAAATAGCAAGAAAAACAGGGATGCATAGAAGAACTGTTTATGATACAATTGAAATGCTAATTCAAAAAGGATTAATAGGATATATAAAAGAAAATAATAGAAAACTTTTCCAAGCTTCTAACCCTAACAGATTATTGGAAATAATTAAAGAAAAACAAAATCTACTTTCCCCATTTGTTTTAAGTTTACAACAAAAATATCATTCCACAAAAGAAAAAGAAGAAACTAATTTCTATAAAGGAAAAGAAGGATTAAAAACAATTTTTGAAGATCAATTAAATTCAAAAGAAATTTTAATTCTAGGAGCAAGCCCAAAAGCCTATGAAATACTTCAATTTTATTTCAAATGGTATGATAAAACAAGAAAACAAAAACATATTAAAACAAGAATAATTGCAACAGATAAAAAAATATCCCATATTCCATTAGCAGAAATAAAATATCTTCCTGAAAAATATGCAAATCCAGTTTCTGTTAATATCTATGAAGATAAAACAGCAATTATTCTTTGGGCATCTGAACCAATTGCAATTTTAATAAAAAACAAAGAAATTACAGAAGCCTATAAAACATATTTTGAATTAATGTGGAAGATTGCTAAGAATTAACTTTTTAAACACCAATTGATTATTATAAATATGTTAAAAAAGAGGATAAAGCATTATAGCACAGAAAGAATAAGAGAACTCCATGGATTTGGAAAGATTTTATTTAACAAACCAATTTTAAAATTTCTTATTTTTGTTATTGTTTATATAATACTAACAAGAATAGAAGCTTTTTTTCCAGAACAATATCAAATTAGAACAATAATTAGTTTAATTGGGATAATCATTTCAATATATTTTATAGCAGTAATAGTTTATTTAATAAAAAGATCAATAAATAAGTTAATTAATCCAAATAACCTATTTGTACTTATCCTAACCTATGCTCTTTTTATTTTAGGAATTTTATTATTATTTTCAACTATTTTTAACATTATAGAATTAACAGGATTAGGGTATATTAAATATGGAATTTGCAGTGATCAATTTACTCCATCGATGATTGCTGCAGACTCTCAAATATCAAGGGGATTTTTTTATTTTGCATCTGTTTCATTTTTCTCAGTAGGCTATGGTGATATTTGTCCAATGGGATTTGCAAAAATAGCAGCAATTTTCACAGCATTCATAGGTCATCTTGTTTCAGTGGTAGTAGTCGCTTTAATAATAAATAATTATATAAAAAGAAAAGAAAATAAATAACTTACTTTAAAAATTATTATCTAGAATCCTTATATCTATCAGATTTTCTCATTTTTAATTGATCCCCAATATCTGCTCTTAAAATCTCTATTTTTTCTCTAACAGATTCATAATCCGGATGAAGTTGAGGATTAAACCAAAAACATTTTTGATGTTCATAAGCTAATCGCTCTATTTCCCTAAAACAACCATTAAGATATAATCGCGTACTAGAAAGAGTTTTAACATTATAATCTTCAAGCTCATAACCTAATTCAATAAAATCACCCTCAATCTCATTAACAAGATTAGAAATATCTTCTTCTAATTGTCTTATTCTAACTCTAGACACCCAAGGTTTTCTAATTTTCATAAAAGAATTATCTTTAAAATGATTTAAAAATGTTTTGGAACACAATCTCCGCAACTGATTAATCATTATTAAATTACTCCATAAAGCTTAAATACATGAGATATCTATTAGATATATGAAGATTATAAAGTTAAATAC
>JAGVIM010000037.1 GCA_020056045.1 Nanobdellota archaeon
AAGAAAAGAGTCACTCTTAGAAATAAGCATTGCCTACTTATCTTCTTCATTTAATTAGATAGAGATATCTTTCATAAGAACATCTGCGGATGTTCTGTTGGAAAAAGATAAGTTTAAAAATGAAAAAATTTCTAAAACTTAATGCTAATAAATCAAGATTATGAAAGAGCAATAAAAGAACCTAGATTCAGGCCAGACTTTATAGAACAGATTAATTTAGGAGATTTATCTCAATATGTCTTAAGAATAGAATATAATCCTCATCAAAAACAAAGAACAGAAATGACAACAATTTATCCAATGTCAGCTAGTATCCAAGGCATAAAAAGAAAAAGATCTAGAATTTTAATCTATCCATTAGCATTTTCTCCATTACTATATGCTAATATTCATGACTTTCTTGCCTCTGTTTTTTATCACGAAGGACTTCATGCAAGAGAAAATTTTGAAGGAATAACTTTAGCAACAAGCCTTAACAATGCTCAAGATACTAAAATTGAAAATGCAAAAATTGAACTTAGAGCACTATCAAATCAAGCAAGACATTTTAATATGAGAAACTCTAAAACCTATGTTAATCAAGTAAGAAACAGGATAAAAACTTACCAAAGACAATTAGAATAAAAAATTTACTAAATATTTTTCTATTCACTAAACTTACTCAATCCTTCCTGTCCCTCACCATCTCCTTCAGGAATATCTTCTTCACTGCCTAATTTTGCAATATCAACTACCTTATCTCCATCTTGTAATCTTATGACTCTAACTCCCTGAGTAGCTCTTCCCATAACTCTTATGTCCCTAACACTGGTCCTTATAACAACACCTTTTTTAGTTGAAACTACAAATGTATCCTTATCATCAACTTCAATAGTACTTACAACCTTTCCAGTTTTATCAGTAACATTTAAATTAATTACTCCTTTTCCAGCTCTTCCAGTAAGCCTATAGTCTTCAACATAACTTCTTTTTCCATAGCCATGTTCAGCAATAGTTAAAATTGTTGATTTTAAATCACTGGCAATCTCCATACTAACTACTTCATCTTTTCCATCCATTTTAATTCCAGTAACACCATAGGAAGATCTTCCCATATCTCTTACTTCATCAAAATTAAATCTAATTCCCTGTCCATCTTTAGTAAATATCATTATTTCTTGTTTATCTGCAATTCTTTTAACATCAACAACACTATCTGTATTATCCAATGGAAGATTTATTATTCTAACTCCTGAATTTCTAGGTTTTGCAAACATTTCCATTCTTATTTTCTTCACCATTCCTTTTTTAGTAACCATAAACAAATAATCTGTAAAATCCTTGACAGCAATTACATTTGTTATAAAATCATCCTTAATATTTAATAAATTAACAATTGCCTGTCCTTTTCCATATCTCTGTGTTTCAGGAACTTTGTAAGCCTTAAGCCAAAATAATCTTCCTCTTGCAGTAAATAATAATAACTGATCATGAGTAGAACATGAAATCATTTGTTTTACAAAATCCTCAGAACTAAGTTCAGCTCCAATTACTCCTTTTCCACCTCTTCTTTGTTCATGATAAACTCTATAAGGCATTCTCTTAATATAACCCTTATCAGTTATTGTAATAATAACTTCCTTTTGCTGAACTAAATCTTTTTCTTCAATTTCTTTTACACTTCTTATTATTTTACTTCTTCTATCATCACCATATTTTTCTTTTATTTCATTTAATTCTTTCTTAATTATTTTTAAAATTTCTTTTTCATCCATTAAAATCTTTTTTAATTTATCAATCAATTCCAATAAATCCTGTTCTTCTTTTTTAAGCTTATCATGTTCAAGAGCAGTTAATTGTCTTAACTTTATTTCAAGAATTGCTTCAGCTTGTTTCTTGCTAAAACCAAATTTCTTCATTAAATTTTCAAGAGCATCTTCTCTACTTTTTTTAATAGTTTCTATAACAGCATCTAGATTTTTAAGGGCAATTAATAATCCCTTAACAATATGTTCTCTATCTTCTGCTTTTTTCAAATCAAAATCAGTTCTTTTTCTTACAATTTTTCTTCTATAGTCAATATAACATTGTATAATTTGTTTTAAATTAAGAGTTTTAGGCACACCTGCAACAAGAGCAACCATTACTGCATCAAACTTATTTTGAAGTCTAGTTGATTTATACAATCTATTAATAGCAAACTGAGCATTTGCTCCTTTTTTCATTTCAATAACAATTCTTATTTTTCCAAGTCCTTTTGACTCATCCCTAATATCAGAAACATCCATTAATTTCTTATCCCTTACAAGTTCTGCAATTTGTTTTACAAGTTCAGATTTATTAGTTTGATATGGAAGTTCTGTTATAATAATATATTCCCTATCCTTATGAGTCTCAGTTGTAACCTTTCCTCTTACAACAAATCCTGCTTTTCCTTGAAGGTATAAATCTTTTAAAGTATTTCCAACAATCTGCCCTCCTGTTGGAAAATCAGGTCCTTTTATTATTTCTAATAATTCTTCAATTGTAATTTCAGGTTTTTCAATAGTTTTAATTATTCCATCACAAACTTCTGTTAAATTATGAGGTGGAATATTTGTTGTCATTCCAACTGCAATTCCAGAACTTCCATTAATTAATAAATTTGGTAATTTACCTGGAAGTACAACAGGTTCTTTTAAAGTATTATCAAAATTAGGAGTCATGTTAACAGTTTCTTTTTCAATATCTTGCAATAATTCAACAGCAAGAGGATTTAATTTTGCTTCTGTATATCTAGAAGCAGCAGCATTATCTCCATCCATACTTCCAAAATTTCCTTGTCCATGAACAAGTGGATATCTAAGTGAAAAATCCTGTGCCATTCTAACCATTGAATCATAAATAGCCATATCCCCATGAGGATGGAATTTACCCATTGTATCTCCTACAATTCTTGCTGATTTTTTAGTCATTCCTTTTTCCAATCCCATTAATTTCATAGCCCAAAGAATTCTTCTATGAACTGGTTTTAATCCATCTTCAACAGAAGGAAGTGCTCTAGCAACAATAACTGACATTGCATAGTCAATATATGCTCTTTTCATTTCAGTAGAAATTTCAGAAGGAACAACTCTATTTTCATCCAAGTCTTTTAAATTAAGATCAAACTTTTCAAGTAACTCTGACTCACCATTACCATTACCATTTTCTTCATCTATATTTGAATCTTCATCTTCCTCATTTTCTTCTTCACCTTTCTTAGAAAGCTTTCCTAAAGATTCTTCTTCATCCATTTTATCATTATCTTCTTCAAAATCTTCTTTTGCCATATTATTATTTATTTTTTCATTCTCCTTTCAATATCTTTATAACAATCAACACATATATGATATTTCTTCACATTATTTTTATTATCTGGAGGACCAAATAATATTGCTCCAAATTCATTCAATTCTTTTCCACATAAATTACATACTGGTTTTATCATTTTTGTTTTTTATCTTCACATTTATTACAAATATTTTTCTTTTTTCCAGGCCTTACTCCAAACAAAGGTCTTGCTATAAATCTATAACCTATTCCCTCAAGGGGTACTTTACATTTTTCACATTTTTTTACCATTTTTATGCAACAACTTCCTGTAAATTTTGATTATAAAGTGGACTTAAAGGACATTCTCTTTGATTAAATAAAGAAACCTTACAACCATCCCAAAAATGACCTTGAGCTCCAAAATAATTTGGACATAATAATCCATTACTTTTTAGTTCTAATGCTACAAATATTTCTGCATCACTAATACCAAATTCCATAATTCCAACAAATCTATCTTCAACAGGATGTATCATTTTAGTTTTTCTCCATTTTTTTATTTTTCCCAAGGACTTTTCCCTGGCTATAAACCTTTCAAAAAGGGCTTATATATCCACCTCTGCAATATTTGCATTTGCTTCAATGAATTTTCTTCTAGGACCAACAACATCACCCATTAGCATTGAAAAAGTTGAATCAGCAATAACAGCATCATCAATTGTAACTTTTTTCAAAATTCTTCTCTTCGGATCCATGGTTGTATCCCATAATTGATCAGGATTCATCTCTCCAAGTCCTTTAAATCTTTGAACATCTGCTTTTCCACCAAGTTTATCCAAAGCCTTTTTTAATTCTTCTTCAGAATAAACATAATGATCTTTTCCTTTTCTTATTCTAAAAAGAGGACTTACAGCAACATAAATATTTCCATTTTCAATTAATTCTGGAACATATCTATAAAAAAATGTAAGCAACAAAGTTCTAATATGGCTTCCATCAACATCTGCATCAGTCATAATTATAACCTTATTATATCTTAATTTAGAAATATCAAAATTCTCTTTTACTCCTGTTCCAATTGCAGTAATTAAATTAATAATTTCTTCAGAAGATAAAGCTTTTGTAGGATTTGATTTTTCAACATTTAATATTTTACCCTTAAGAGGTAATATTGCCTGAAATTCTTTATCACGAGCCATTTTTGACGAACCTGCTGCTGAATCTCCCTCAACAATATATAATTCAGTTCTTTCTATTTTTTTAGAAGAACAATCAGCTAATTTTCCAGGTAATCCACTAAGTCCACCCATTGCATTTTTTCTTCTAACCAAATCTCTTGCTTTTTTAGCAGCTTCCCTTGCCTTTGCACTTGCAACAATCTTTTGAGCTATTTTATTTGAAATTGTTGGATTCTCTTCTAAAAATTCAGTTAATGCAATATAAACCATAGAATCAACCACTCCTTTTATTTCAGAATTTCCAAGCTTAGTTTTTGTCTGACCTTCAAACTGAGGTTCTCTCATTTTCAGACTTATAATCGCAGTTAATCCTTCCCTTGCATCATCTCCACTTAATTTTTCATTTTTTAACATCCCTTTTTTTTCAGCATAATCATTAACAGCCCTTGTTAAAGCAGTTTTAAATCCAGAAATATGAGTTCCACCCTCAGTAGTATTAATTGTATTTACAAAACCAAAAATATTCTCATTATAACCATCAGTATACTGAATTGCAACTTCAACAGTATTTGAATCAACTTGTTTTTTAAAATAAATTGGTTTATGAATAACTGGTTTACTCTTATTAATATGTTCTACAAATTCAATAAGTCCTCCTGAATAATGATAAGTTTCTTCTTTTGCAGATTTTTCATCAGATAACATAATTGTTACATTGGGATTTAAAAAAGCAATTTCTTGCAATCTTTTCTTAAGAACAACAAAATCAAATTCAAGAGTTGAGAAAATATCCTTGTCAGGATAAAATTGAATTGTTGTTCCAGTATCTTTTTTATCACATTTACCAACAACTTTTACATCATACAAAGGAATTCCTATCTTGTACGTCTGTTGGTAGACATTGCCCTCCCTTTTAACAGTAGCAATTAATTTTATAGACAGTGCATTAACACAACTTACTCCAACACCATGCAAACCTCCAGAAATCTGATAACTATCTTTATCAAACTTTCCACCTGCATGAAGTTTTGTTAAAGCAATTTCCATTGCAGATTTCTTATAAACAGGATGTTTATCCACAGGAATACCTCTTCCATCATCAATTACAGTCACACTGCCATCTTTATTAAGACTAATCTTAACAATTGTACAAAAACCAGCCAAACACTCATCTATGGAATTATCAACAACTTCATAAACTAAATGATGTAATCCATCCTTACCAGTAGAACCTATATACATAGCAGGTCTTTTCCTCACCCCCTCAAGACCCTCAAGTACCTTTATTGATTCTGCACCATATTGTTTTTTTTCTTCAGTCATAATTAAATTTTCTCCGCTTTTTATTTTAAGATAGTTTTAACTAAAAATTAATAAACATTAATTAATTTTTAACACTAAAATCTAAAGATTTTATATTGATTTTAATGAATCTGACTTTAAAAACCTTTCTATAAAAAAATCAAATTTATCGACGGTAATGTTATAATTCTTTTCAAAGAGAATATAAATCTATAAAATAAATTACATCAAAAAATTCAATAAAAAGTAAACAAAATATCAAAATAAACTAAATCAAAAATTATTACTTATTTTATAATTTTTTACTAATTTATTCACTATTGTCTTTTTCATTAATTTCAGAATTAACTTCCTTTAAAGAAGAACTTTTTTCTTTATATTTTCTAACCCAGTTCAATTTTCTTGCATCTCTTCCTAAGTTAACATTTCTTCTACATTTACTAGAACAATAATGAATTGATTTACCTTCAAAGGTAAATATAGTTAGTCCTTGAGGTTCCTTAAATTTTCTTTTACAAAATGAACATGTTGGCATTTTAATGAGCCTCCCCTTGGCTTATCCCAGAAATAACTGAAGTTAACATTGCACCTAAAAGTATTGTAGATAATTGTGATTCTTCCCTTTTTCTTTCTTGTCCTGGTAAAATATAAATTCCTGTTTTATTCAATCGTCTCAAATCATCATAACTAGTCGAAAGATTTGAACCAGATCCTAATTGAGCTAATTTTGCCTGATCTCTTAATTGATGATAGCTCATTTTAAAAACTTCCTCTTCCCATTTTAGTTTTAATTCTTCTAGCCTCAATTTGAGTTTCCCTTAACATTAAAATATCTTTTTTTCTAACAGCACCTTTTACATTTCTTCTCATAGATTTCCCTTTATCATAACCCTGTAAAATTCTACATTTAACTTGAGTAACTTCTCCCCTTGCACCAGTTCTTCCTATAATTCCCTCAACAACAGCAGGTACAGCTGATTCACTAAGTATACTTTCTGCACCTTTTGAAGCAACCTGACTTTGTTGTTGCTGTTCCTTTGTTTTTTGTTGTTTTTTTTCTGCCATATTTAAATTTTTGTATTATTATTGAATTATTAGTTTAATTTTCTGTTCAGTGTTTTCTGTTCAATTTTTACCCAGGACTTTTTCCTGAGAAAAAAGGCTGATTTACTTAGATTTTAAGCCTTTAACAAAACCTTCTAAGTCTTTTTCAGAATCCCCTGCCTTAATTATAACAGCAGAAGCACATGCAACACCTAAACCAACAGCAATACCCAATTTTTCCTTTTTATCTGCTTCAACACAAGGAATATTTTTTTCCTTGCATAAAATAGGTAAATGTTGAACAATTTCTTTAGGCGAAACATCAGCACCATAAACAACCAACTTTGCAGTTCCCCTCTCAATTGCTTTAGTAACTTCGTTTGTTCCTTTTTCGACTTTTCCAGTTTTTCTTGCTTTTTCTATTAGCTCGTATACAGAAACCATTTTGTTTTTTTTTATTTTTGTTTAATTTATTTAATTTAGTTATAATCAAAAACCCACTTAGAAAGAACATCTCGTCCTCCCTAATATTTATTAGGTCATTGGTTATAAAAATCCTAGAAAAACATGGTTTATAAATCTGTCGTTGATTTATTTGTAAATATTTTTTCTATGTCCTAATTTTAAAACTA
>JAGVIM010000054.1 GCA_020056045.1 Nanobdellota archaeon
AAGAAAAGAGTCACTCTTAGAAATAAGCATTGCCTACTTATCTTCTTCATTTAATTAGATAGAGATATCTTTCATAAGAACATCTGCGGATGTTCTGTCATTTTATGGACACCTTATAAACCATTTATAGACACTTTATGGACATTTCATACTTTATGGACTTTCTTAAATAATTTTTTCATTTAAAAACCATAAATTTCTTCCTCGATAAAAAGCGAAAGCTTTATATATACATCTTATTTATAAATCATAACATGACATCAAAAGGTTCTTTAAAAATACAAAATATTGTAGCAACTACTTCTCTTGGAAAAGATGTTCCTTTAACAAAACTAGCAAAAACAATACCAAACACAGAATATAATCCAGAACAATTCCCAGGACTAGTTTTAAGAATTAAACAGCCAAAATCAGCAGTTCTTGTTTTTTCATCAGGTAATCTTGTCTGTACAGGAACAAAATCAATTGCTCAGGTTAAGCTAGTAATAGAACAAGTTATAAAAACATTAAGAAAGATAAATGTTAAAGTAACAGATAAACCAAAAATAACTGTTCAAAATATTGTAGCTTCTGGAAACATTGACATGATGCTAAATCTGAATTATTTAGCTTTAGAACTTGAAAACACAGAATATGAACCAGAACAATTCCCAGGATTAGTTTATAAATTAATAGAACCAAATGCAACATTCCTATTATTTTCAAATGGAAAACTAGTTTGTACAGGAACAAAAAATAATCAACAACTAGAGGATTCAATGACTCAATTAATCAAAAAGCTTAAAGAAGCTAATTCTAGAAAAAAAGAATAATTCTATAAAAAATGAATATCTCAAAGAAAATAATAATAATTTCTATCATCTCACTAATATTAGGTATTCTTATTTGGTTCAGTGTAAGAATTGTAATAGATAGTTCAAATGTCTGTTTAACCAATCTAATCTGCAAAGAAGGTAAAATTCAAGTAAATATGCCAGTTAAAATAGCCCAAAGTTGCGGTCAATCCTGTTTTAACCCTATTGAAAAACTAATCTATAAAGATTTACTTCTAAACCCCATATCAGGAATAATCATATTATCTTTAATACTCTTTATTATAATTTATTATTTTAACAAATTATTTACTAAAAAAGAGTAATTTCATAAGATCTTATTAAATTTTTCATTTATGAAATTAATAATCTATAAAACATATAATAAAGATAGCTCAGAATCCCAACTCTAAAGTAATAATAAACTTCTAAAATATATTAAACCTATAAATAAATCCTTATAAACCAAAGGCTTTTCCAATAAATATACAAAAAGGAGAAAAAGAGGAAATGACAATTGATAAAAAAAAGAGTAATGAAGAATTAATCTCAGAAGCAAAGCTTTTCTTTGAAACCTATAAAAAAGAAGTAGGAGAAAGTATAAGAAAAGGTCAAAAGGTAATTTTTGTTAATTTTTCTGATCTTGCATCAAATTCACCTATGCTAGCAGAAGCTTTAATAGCAAATCCAGAAGAAATACTTCAAATACTTGAAACAGCACTAGAAGAAACAGGTTTAATTAAAAATCCAAGAATAAGATTCTATGATCTCCCAGAAACCCAAAGAGTTAAAATAAGAACAATAAGAGCAAGTCACCTTAATCAATTAATATTTTTTGAAGGAATAATAAGACAAACATCAGATGTTAGGCCACAAGTTGTAAATGCAAAATTTGAATGCCCTTCCTGTGGAACAGTTATATCTGTTTTACAAATTGAAAAAAAATTCAGAGAACCTTCAAGATGTTCCTGTGGAAGAAAAGGTCAATTTAGATTAATAAGCAAAATAATGGTTGATGCTCAAAGACTTGTTGTTGAAGAATCTCCAGAATCATTATCAGGGGGGGAACAACCAAGAAGAATGACAATTTTTCTAAAAGAAGATTTAGTAGAACCAAAAATGGAAGAAAAAACAACTCCTGGAGCAAAAGTAAGAGTAATGGGAATCCTAAAAGAAGTTCCAATACCATTACAAACAGGATCAATCTCAACTCGTTTTGATCTTGCAATTGAAGCAAACAATCTTATCCCGTTAGAAACAACCTATGAAGAATTAGAAATAAGTGAAGAAGATGAAAGACAAATTTTAGAACTATCAGCAGATCCAGATTTGCTACATAAATTAAGAGACAGTATTGCTCCTGCTATTTGGGGTTATGAAGAAATAAAAGAAGCCCTTGTACTACAAATGTTTGGGGGAGTAAGAAAAGTTTCAGGCGATGGAACAACCTCAAGAGGAGATATTCACTTGTTCCTGATAGGGGATCCGGGTGTGGCCAAATCAATAACCTTAAAATTTATTGCAAACATTGCCCCAAGAGGAAGATATATTGTAGGAAAAGCAGCAACAGGTGCAGGTATAACTGCAACAGTTGTAAAAGATGAATTTCTAAAAGGATGGGCACTTGAAGCAGGAGCAATGGTATTAGCAAATAAAGGGGTCGTATGTATTGATGAAATAGAAAAAATGGATGCATCAGATAGGTCAGCCATGCACGAAGCATTGGAGCAACAATGTTATCATTATAATACCAATATAATGCTGACAGATGGTTCTGAAAGGAAAATAGGAGAACTTGTTGAAGAGCTTTTAGAAAAAAATAAAGAAAAAACAATTCAAGGAAAAGATTGCTTAATTCTTCCAACAAATGATTTAGAAGTATTGACGACTGATTTCAAAAATATCTTTAAAACAAAAGTTGACAGGATAAGCAAGCATAAAGCATTTGATAAATTCATTAAAATAAAATTCTCAAATGGAAGAAGCATTACTGTAACTCCAGAACATCCAGTTTTTACATCAGAAAATGGAAAAATAATAACAAAAAGAGCTGACTCAATGGAAATAGGAAACTCTGTACCAATTCCATTAATAACCCCTATAGATGGAAAAAGACAGGAATTTACCCATATAGCTGAAAATAAAAGAGCTATCCATCATATAAAAATCCCTGAAAAAAATTGCAAAGAAATATTTAAGATAGCAGGCTATTTTATTTCAGAAGGTTCAAGAGAAATTAATAGAAAAAAAATAATTGGGATTAATTTTACAAATAAAGACCAAAGATTATTGAATGATTTTGATAACTGCATGGATTTAATTTTTAATATTGACTCCTATAAACAACCAAGGATTGATGATCATGATTTAAGGTATATGTACAGATATATCTCAACAGAACTTGCAAATTTCTTTAAGATAAATATGCCTGAAATGATGAAAACTTCTGGTGAAAAACAAATTCCACAGATTTTAATGAAAGGAGAAAAACAAAATATTGCTGTTATGTTATCAGCTATGTTTGAGGGAGATGGTCATGTTTCAGTAAAAGAAAGGACAATCAGAATAGGTTATAGCACAAAAAGCAGAAGGCTCGCAGAACAAGTTCAGGATTTGCTTTTAAGATTTAGGATCAGGAGTAATTTAAATGAAGATAGGGAATATTTTAAAGTGTTGATAACAGGTTATAATAATATTGAAAGATTTTTAGAAAATATATCATTCATAACCCCTGAAAAAAATAATATAATTAAAAATTATCTTAATAAAACAATTAAAAGGACTGTAAAAGATATAATTCCAAATGATTTTAATAAAAGAATAACTCAAATAATAAAAGAAGAGAATATAAAACAAGTAGGAAAATATAAACAGTATGATATTATTTATGATCATATTAATAGGAAGGATAAATTCTCTTTTTCAAGAAATTTTTTAATAGATTTATTAAAACAAGTAAAAAATAAAGAAAACATAGAATTTTTAGAATCTTTAACAAAAGATATTGGCTGGGAAAAAGTTTCGGGAATTGAAATAATAAACAATGAAGATGAAGATTGGGTCTATGACATAACTATAGAACCTAATCATGCCTTTGTCTCACAAGGAGCTATCTTGCACAATACAGTCACAATTTCAAAAGCTAATGTTCAAGCAACATTAACAGCACAAACATCTGTGTTGGCAGCAGGAAACCCAAAATACGGGAGATTTGAACCAACACAACCAGTTGCACAACAAATTGATTTACCTCCTGCTTTAATTAACAGATTTGATTTAATTTTTGTACTCAGAGATCTTCCAAATAAAGTTCAAGATGAAGCAATAGCAACCCATGTTTTAAACATGCATCAAAGAAGAGATATAAAACCTCCAATTGAAAGAGATCTCTTCAAAAAATATATTGCATTTGCAAAACAAAAAATAGAACCAAGACTAACAGATGAAGCAGTAGATGAAATTAAAAGTTTTTATATTAAAATGAGAAATGCTCAATCATCAGGAGATTCAAATTCAATAGCAATTTCAGCAAGACAATTGCAAGGACTTGTAAGACTCGCAGAAGCTCATGCAAAAGCAAGACTTTCCACAACAGTCACAAAAGAAGATTCTCAATTTTCCATAAGGCTTACAAACTATTATCTAATGCAAGTTGGCTATGATTCAGAAACAAAAACATTTGATATTGATAGATTTACTTCAAGAGTTTCCTCAAGTCAAAGAAATAAAATAGTCCTTGTAAGAGAAACAATAAAAAAATTAGAAGATCAATATGGAAAAATGATTCCCCTTGATATTTTAAGAGAACAATTAAAATCATTATCAGACACAGAATTTGAAGAATCAATTGAAAAATTAAAAGAAAAAGGCGATATCTTCCAACCTAAATCTGGTTTTGTTCAAGAAGTTGGAAGTTAAATTAATTCTTTTTAACTTCTGCTATAGAGTTTATACAATTCTTCCTCAATTTAGCATTACTAATTTCATTACAAACATCAACATTTGTAACATTTAAATAACAACTTTTCATACAATCAATTTCAAGGCCAGGCCTAAATAAATTCTCAAGATCTGGAATAAAACAAGAATTAATACATTCAACACATTGATCAAATCCAGATGTTTTTTTAAATTCACATTTTGTTAAAGAATTAGAACAATAAGCTAAGTTTCTACAGATATCTGCTGCACGCCTGGATAAATCACAAATCATTTTACCTGAAGGACGTACACAACTTAACCCCTCAGTCCCTGAACAAGTATTAAATTCACATTTAAAATTAATAATAGGATTATCAGTATAAACAAAAAAACGCAAATATAATAATAAAAAGGCTAATAAAAAAATAATTATAATACTTACTATAACCAACTTTTTCATAACTAACTTAATAAATTTATAATTATAAACTTATCTAAGACTTCTTTATCATTCCAACTAAAAAACAAAGAACAATAGTCCAGATCTCCTGAAGTAAAATATAAGGTTTAATCAAAAAAACATAACTTCCACCTTGGGGAATAATAAAAATAGGAATTGTAATAACACAATCAAGAATAATTCCAATTACAACAAATATAATTCCAACTAATAATCCTTGTAAAAAACCTTTTTTAACTTTTTTAGGATAAAAATATGCAAATCCTAAAACAATTACAAAAAGACTTGCAAATACAAAATGAATTGTATGAAAAATAGGATTTCCTTCCCCTAATCCTAATCCAAACATTAAAATACTTACTTCAAAAAATATTAATACCCATAATACAATTGCAAATAATCCGGCTCTTATAAGTCTCATAAGATTATAAAAAATAATTACTATTTAAATATTAATGTAATTATTAATTAGAACAGATAATTCTTTTTAATTACCTAAATCTTTAAAAAGAATTTCTATTTTTAAAGATAATGGCAGAATTCAAAAAAAGAGAAACAGCTTACAAACTAAGAATTAATGATTTACTAAGAGGAAACCAAATATTTGAAGAATCAGAAGCTCTAAATAAAAGATTAAAATTGCTAGAACTTGGAAATAAACAAATAATTCGAGTTAATGTAATAGCAAATGTAATCGATAAATATGAAAGCGATGGAGAAAGAAAATTTGCATCCATTACACTTGATGATGGAAGTGGGCAAATAAGAGCAAGAGTTTTTGGAGAAGACCTAAGCAAATTCTCAAATATTTCCCAAGGAGATACAATAGTAATGATAGGAGTTTTAAGATCTTTTAATCAAGAATTATATATTCTTCCAGAATTAATTAAAAAAACAGACCCTAGATATCTTTTAATAAGAAAATTAGAAATTGAAAAATCTTTTCCATCAACTGAACCTACTAACCTATCAAAACCAAAACAAGAAATAAAAGCTTTAAGAGATGAACTAATAAATTTAATTAAAAATTCAGAAGCAAAAGAAGGAATAGAAAAAGAAGAAATTATTCTAACTTTAAAAACTCAACCCGAAATAATTGTTCAAGAAATTCAAAAACTACTTGAAGAAGGAATAATTTATGAACCAAGACCTGGAATTGTAAGATATTTAGGATAAAAATTTTTCTTAATGTCAGAAATTAAACCACTTACTTTAGTAAGTGGATGCAATTTTTGTTGTTTTAATTTCTGAGCATCCTAAAAACAAGTGCCTTTCACAAATCACATTCGCCAGCAGGCGATTTTTTGCAGCGGCAAAAAACCTTTAGGACCTCAGAAATTTTTCAGAAAATTTCTGATGGTGCTCAGAAATCCATAAAAGATTTCTGACATGTGATGGCACATTGTTTTTTTGATAATAATTACTAACAATAATTAGGATAATGATGAACAGTTGCAGGATGACAATAAGCACAATCAGTTCCACCAACTATTATATCAACCCTTTTTGAATCTGCTTCAAATTGCTTTAAACTATCTAAATATTGAGTAACATCTTGATGAACTTGTCTAGAATGTTCAGTTTCTGGAATAATAACAGCTTTTCCTAAAAGACCTTTTTTCCCTAAATCTCTTAATAATATATTCAATCTTTGTCTTTGATTCATTTTAATTTTAATGAGTTGAGATATATAAATATTATTACAATTAAATAACCTAATAATTTCCAGAAGCTCTAATCTGGGTTAAGGGTATTTTATTTCCAGGAGAAGTTCTATAAAATTGTTCTCCATTTGAAATCATATCAGGCATTCTTAATTCTTTTCTAAGTACTCTATCCCTATGCTCATCCAAATCTTCAACAACATAACATTCCATTTTTCCTTCTAAAAATCTAGATGGATTTTTTAAAGCTTCTTGAACTTTATGAGGATTTGTTGGTTCTGCAACAAAGAAATAATCAACTATACTATTATAATATTGAAATTCTTCTTTCTTAGTTCCTTCAGGAACTTCTAAAGCAGTTGCTGCAACAGAAACTAGTGCTCTTGGTTGAACTTCAAATCCAAATTCCTGACTTCCTTCCTGTGCACAACAACTTATAGGATCAATATTATCAGATTCATGAGAAATAAGAGTTTCTATTTTACCTCCTGCATAACCAGGATATTTATCACCTTTTCTTTTTAATAAAATTACTTTCATAGGTCCATATGGAGTTGGTTGATAAAGTAAAATCATACTTGAAACAGCTAGCCCACAACCCAGGGGCCTATATCCTGATTCTGTCTGAGCAGGAACACCAACACAAGGTATTTGTCTATACCAGTTTGTTGAATAATTATCCCAATTAAAATTATGTAAAATATCTCTTGTTATTCCTGCTAAAATCATATTATCATCTTTTACCCATTCAAGAGTAGCTCTTTTTTTTGAATCTCCTAAAACATGAACAGAATCCTCTTCTATAAAACAACCTTGCCCAGGATTTGCAATATAAACTTCTCTCCCATCATTTTTTCTTCTAGTTACATCATTAACAACAGCAAGAAAGACATTTCTAAACATCCATTGATCTTTATGTCTGCTTCTCGTAGGAATTATTGTTCTAAGTCCAAGCATTCTATCTACTTCTAATCCTGTTTGTTCTTCAAACCTGGATTTAGCACTACCTTCAAGATTATCAAATTCATTTATAGGTGCTCTAAATCTTGAACTGACAAATTTTAAAGAAGAAGTTTTACCTTCATCAGAATTAACTAAAATAAATTGAGGTCTTCCATAAGCTTGATTTGTTATTCCAACAACAGTAATGTTACTTTCAGCATAGGTTGGATCTCGTTTAATTGTTAAAGCCATACAAAATAATAAAAAAGTATTCTTTTAAATTTATAGGAGTACTAAAAGCTGATAAAATAAATATCTTACTCTAGAAAGAGCTTAGTTTTCTGAAATATAATTGAAATTTTATCAGATATACATCAAGATAAAATTTTTAAGGTTTATAATTATCATGTATAAAAAATAAGAAAATGTGATATAGAAGTTTAGCTTGATTGAATGATTCCCTAACTGATGTTTTATTGAACTAATAATAATTCTTTGGTAAAAACAATCTTAATGGAATTAGATTGTTTTTTCATAAATAACTCCAGAAAGCTAAGCAATATTTCCCCCTCAAAACCCTTAAAAACCCTCTAATTCTCTAATCCCTATGGAAGATCCAAAAAATTAATTTTTTGCCTCTTCATTTTTCGTTACACTCAAAATGGAAGACTATGAAAAACTATTAGATGAAACCTATGAAAAAATAAAACCAATTTCTCACTCTGGAGAAAGATTTGAAATCCCAAAAATAGAAGGCCATTTAGAAGGAACAAAAACTATTCTCACAAATATACCTCAAATCGTTTCTTATCTAAGAAGAGATCAAGATCATTTTGTTAAATATCTATTAAAAGAATTAGCAACATCTGGAACAATCAAAAACAATATACTAATTCTGCAAAGAAAGATAAACTCTCAAAAAATAAATGAAAAAATAGAAGACTATATTAAAGAATTTGTAACCTGTAGTCAATGTGGAAAACCAGATACAGAACTATTAAAGGATAAAGGATTTTTATTTATCCATTGTTTAGCCTGTGGGGCAAAACATTCTGTGAGATCCAAAATATAATCCATATTATATTTTTTCACCCCTCCAAAATAAAATCACCATATCT
>JAGVIM010000200.1 GCA_020056045.1 Nanobdellota archaeon
ATAAAAAAATTAATTTTTTAATCCAAATTTTTAAGAAAAAATTTAATGAAATTATTGGGTTGGATTTAGAACTGGAACCAGAAAAAGAGGATATAGAACCTTCTACTAAAAAAGATATATTGGAATTGCAATAATCTATAACTTCTAAATTTTTATTTGATTTTAATTTTGAATGGGTTAAAGATTATTGTTATTAGTATGTTTTAAATGCAATATTTAAACGCAATAATCTTTAAATAGCAATTTACATTTTTTTAAACCATGAAAGGTGAACTTCAAAAAGGTGAAATACAGAGATTTGCTTTACAAGATTCTGAACATATGCATGAACTAGATAAAGATCCAGAACTTGCAGAAATAGATCGTGAATTAGAAGAACTTCTAAAAAAACAACATTCAAAGGTAAAAGTTTTTGGAGTTGGTGGGGCAGGTGGAAATACAATTTCAAGAATGAAAGAAATTGGGATTAAAGGCGGAGAATTCATTGCAGTCAATACTGATGCTCAAGATCTTCTTTATTCTGATGCAGATCATAAAATTTTAATTGGAAAGGAATTAACAATGGGGTTAGGAGCAGGAAGTAATCCTAAAATAGGAGAAGAAGCAGCCCATGAATCAGAACAAGAAATAAGAAGAAGATTGACTGGATGTGATATGGTTTTTGTAACCTGCGGTTTAGGTGGAGGAACAGGTACAGGAGCAGCACCTGTTATAGCCCAATTAGCAAAAAAACAAGGAGCACTAACAATTGGAGTTGTTACTCTTCCATTTACAATTGAAGGTAAAAAAAGAATTGAAAATGCAGAATATGGTTTAGAAAGAATGGAATCTGTTGTTGATACTTTAATTGTGATTCCAAACGATAAATTATTAGAAATAGCTCCTGAGTTACCATTACAAACAGCATTTAAGGTCGCAGATGAAATTCTAACAAATGCAGTAAAAGGAACAACAGAACTTGTAACAAAAGCAGGTCTAGTAAACCTTGACTTTGCAGATGTTAAAGCAGTTATGCAAAATGGAGGAGTTTCATTAATTGGAATGGGAGAAGCAGATTCTGCAAACAGAGCAAAAGAATCAGTAGAAAAAGCAATTTCAAATCCCCTTCTTGATGTTGATATTTCAAATGCAACAGGGGCTCTTATAAACATTATTGGTGGAAATGATATGTCCTTAGATGAAGCAAGATTAATTATTTCAACAGTTGGAGAAAAACTTTCTCCAGATGCAAAAATGATTTGGGGAGCTCAAATTTCACCTGAAATGGAAAAATCAATAAGAGTTATGTTAATTATTACAGGAGTTAAAAGCTCTCAAATATCTGGAAGTGAAATGTCTTCAGATGAAGCAAAACGAGCAGAGTTTTCTGAAGATCTTGGAATAGATTTCTTGGAATAGAATAATAAATACAAAAATTATTTTTTCTTTTCAATCTTTTTATTTATTTTTTCTCTAGAATTTTCATTATTTCGGAGCTCATTAAGTCCCATTGGTAAAACCCATTTTCCATCAGGATTTGCCATTGTCGATGGAATAACCATCATTAAGGTATTATGCTCTGTTCCAATTTCCTGGAATGTTTGTAATTCTCTAAGTCGAAGTGCACTAGGATTTTTTTCATAAACCTGCGAAGCTTCTCCAAATTTCTTAGATGCTTCAAATTCTCCAAGGGCCTTTGTAATTCTTGCTTCTTTTTCTCTTTCAGCTTCTGCTTGCTTACTCATTGCTCTTATTAATTCCTTAGGAAGTTCAATATTATTTATCTGAATAGCTTTTACTTCAATTCCCCAATCTTTTTTATCTTTTGAATTTTTATCTTCAATAGCTTCATTTAGCATAGAAAGTAAAGTATTTGCAATATCCATTCTATCACTCAAACTTTCTTTCATTGTTTTATTTCCAATAATTTCTTTTAATTCAGAACTAGCTTTTGCTTCTAATTGATGTTCAAGATTTTCTACATTTAAAATAACTTTTTCAGGTTCTTTAACAACATAAAAAACAACTCCATCTATCTTTAAATTAACCTGATCTTTGGTCATGACTTCTTGCGGAGGAAGATTAATTGTAGTCTGTCTAATATCAACTCTCCTATAATTTTGTATTATTGGAATAACAAAATTAAGTCCTGGTTTCATTATACCTGTATATTTACCAAGAGTAAACTTAACTCCTCTTTCATATTGATTAATAACTTTTAATCCAAATACAATAAACAATACTACTAATGCTCCGATTATCAAAAGAATAATAGGTAATACCATAATTTTAATTAGACAATAGGGTATTTAATCTTTCTACTCAATTTTTTATTATTGATTAGTAGATATAATCTAAATAATCTTAATAATCTAAATAATCTCAATCCGCTTTCTGAAGCTATTAATAAAAAATCTAATTTCCTAGAAGATTATTATTAACTCTATAAAATATCGGCTATGCAATCAATCAATTAAGCAATGCTTTTTATCATACCAACTTTATCATATTTATTGAAGATAACTAAGTAATAAGAAATTTATCTTTGAACTATGGACACAAGAAAATCTTATAGATTTTCTGTGCAGAAAATTCTTCTGAATGAATTTTCTTGCAAGATAAATTTTAATATTTATTTCAGAAAGCTAAGCTATAAACCTTTTAAGATAATTTTAAAAACCCCTTCTCACACTTATTATTAACATGTTTAACATAAAATCGTTTGCTCAGCAATGTGTAAGAGTTTGGCATTTACTTAAAAAACCAAGCAAAGATGAATTTACAACAATTGCAAAAGTTTCTGCAATAGGTTTGGGTTTAATTGGAGTAATTGGATTTATAATTTCTTTATTTATGAAATTAATTAATGTGGGTTCTTAAGATTTAATAAAAATATTTTTTAGATTGAATATTTTTGATAACCGATAACCGATAATAGAAAACTTTATAAACCTCTTTTTTTAATTATTATTATCTAGTTCTTAGATGATTAAGAGCTAGTTGGGCTTTACTTTAATTAAGCCAAATAAATAAATAAAATAAATAAAAAAATGATATTTATTATAAAAGTAACAACAAACAAAGAAGACAGAGCATTAGAATTAATCTCTGTAAAAATTCATAAACATCAATTGCAAGTATATTCTTTAGCAAGGCCCCATGGTTTAAGGGGATATATTTTTCTCGAAGCTGAAAATAGAGAATCTGCAGAAGAAGCAGCCTATAATCTTCCCTATGTAAAAGGAATAGTTGGAAAAACAGTAGAATACGAAGAGATAAAAAATATGATTGAACCAGTATTAGAAGAGATTAATATTGAGAAAGGAGATATAGTTGAAATTATTGGAGAACCTTTCAAAAAAGAAAAAGCAAAAGTTGTAAGAATTGATAAGACAAAAGGAGAAGTTGTTGTAACCCTTCTCGCGGCAGTTGTTCCTATACCTGTTACTGTAAAATTAGATAATGTAAAAGTTATAAGGAGAGAGAAAGATGAAGAGGGTAAAGAAAATGAAGAAAATGAAGAAAAAGAAGAAATTTCAGGATCAGATGAAGAACCAAAAATTAATAAAGACTACAATGGGTCTAGCGGAGGGTTAATACCAGATGATTATTAAAAATTTAACAGAAGGAAAATTTCTAACAAGAGGAGAGGTGACTTGTTAGGGGAACCTTAGGTTACCATACGAAGATGATTATTAAATTATTAATAGAAGGTGGAGATATGAAACCAGGACCAGCAATAGCTCAGCAATTAGGTCCAATGGGGATAAACATGGGTAAAGTTATTTCTGATGTTAATACTTCTACAAAAGAATTTAAAGGAATGAAAGTTCCAGTTGAAATTGAGGTTGATAAAAAAACAAAAGAATTTATTATAAAAGTTTTTTCACCTCCTGCATCTGAATTAATTAGAAAGGAATTAAAATTAGAAAAAGGTTCAGCTAAGATTAAAGAAATTAAAGTTGGAAATGCTTCTATAGAAGATATTATCAAAGTTGCAAAAATAAAACAGCAAAATATGTTAGAAAAAGATTTTAAATCTGCTGTTAAATCTATATTAGGAACTGCAGCAGCAATGGGTATATTTGTTGAGAATCAAGAACCAAATCAATTAATAGTAGAAGTAGCAAATGGAAAATTCGATAAAGAAATTAATCAAAAATTATCTGAAACAAGTATTGAAAAAAGAAATCAATTAGATAATTTCTTTAAAGAAATAAAGAAATCTCAAGATATGAAAGTAGAACTGGCTAAGAAAGCTGCAGATGAAGCAGAAGCAGAAAAAGCAGCTGCCGCAATAGTGCCTGCAGCAGCAGGAGCAGCAACTGCGATAAAAACTGAAGGTGCAAAACCTGGTGCAGGATCAAAAGCAATAGTAGTCCCTACAGCAAAAACTGTAGCTAAACCTGGAGCAAAGCCTGCAGCAAAGGGTAAAGAAGCGAAAAAGAAATAATCAGATAGTCTTATAAATCCTCTGATTTTATTTAAATCAGGGGGATGTGGTGCAACCTGGTAACATTCAAGGTTTGGGACTTTGCGATCTGGGTTCAAATCCCAGCATCCCCAGTTCAAGAGTTCGCGAAGACACATAATTAAAATAACGAGCTGACCTCGCGAAGTTATATTCAAGGAAAAATAAAATGAGAACAAAAAAAGTAAAAGCATCGGGAAGATTTGGAGCAAGATACGGTCGTAGTGTTAGAACTAAAGTAACTGAAATTGAATCATTACAAAGAAAAAAACAAAATTGTATCTTCTGTAATGGAGTTGCTAAAAGATTATCAAAAGGAATTTGGCTATGTAAAAAATGTGGGAAAAAATTTGCATCCCATACTTATTATTTACCTAAGAAGGAGGAATAAATTTAAATAATAAAAATAATAACTAATATAATGGCAACATACAAATGTTTTAAATGCGGTAAAAAAATAACAAGTAATCTTCTTGAAAAAAGATTTCTTTGTCCTAATTGTGGCTCTAAAATATTTTATAAACCTAGAAGTCATGTTATAAAAATCAAAGCAATTTAATTCTAATTAAAATGGATATAGACAAAGAAACACAAGAAAAAATACAAGAATTGCAATCCTATGAACAAAATTATCATGGGCTTCTTGTTCAAAAACAGGCTTTTCAAATAGAATTAAATGAAACTGAAAATGCTCTTTCTGAAATTTCAAAATCTAAAGGAGATTTATTTAAATTAGTTGGCCAAATAATGGTAAAAACTGATAAAGAGAAATTAGTTCAAGAATTAACTAGGAAAAATGAACTTTTAAGTTTAAGGCTAAAGTCCATAGAAAAACAAGAAGAACAATTAACAAAACAAGTTGAAGAGCTAAGGGAAGAAGTTCTTAAAAAACTAAAATAGGTGTTTTATCGTCGGTTATTTTACTGATTATATTCTAACATAGAAATGTTTATAAACTCAACAAAATAATTGTTTACCATGGTGTTTGATAAAATAAAAAGGGCGTTCGGAGGAGGAAGTGAAGATCCTGAATATGTTGAAATTGATTTAGGAAGAGAAGTTAAAAAATCCAAAGTTCTTGTAAAACCTTTTGTTCTAAAAAGCTTTGAAGATATTACTCCAATTTTAAATTCTCTAAGAGAAGGTTATACAATTGCAATTATTGATATAAAACCTTTAAGATCAAAAGATGTTATTGAATTAAAAAGAGCAATTTCTAAAATTAAAAAGACTGCTGATGCACTTGAAGGAAGTATTGCCGGTTTTGGAGAAAACATAATAATAGTTACGCCCTCATTTGCTGAAATTCATAAAGCTCAACAAGATAGACCTGCACCATCTTCAGATAGAGATTTGATGAGAGAATAATTCTTAATAAGAAAGCTTTATTAATTAAAAAATAGTATTTATTTTATGAAAAAATGGGTGTGGGGATTAATAGGATTAGTTTTTTTAATCTTGATATTATTAACTATTTTTTTTATTTATCCTTTAAAGAAGACAGATATTCAAAAAACAGATAAAGACAATATTTCTTGTGAATCCATTAATAATTTATTTGATAAAGATGATTGCGATTTAAGACTCGCAATAAAAGACAATGACATATCTAAATGTAATAATATTGGTAATTCAGATAATAATCTAGGATTTATTCGAGGAATAGAAGAAAGATATGCTTGTATTGCTTTTATTAATAATGATATTTCAGTATGTGAATCAATCCCTTCAGAATTAAAAAATCAGTTCACTCAAAATAATTGTTATATTCATCTAGCCTCTTTAAAAAAAGACAAAACAATTTGTGAGAATAAAATTCAGGATCAAGAGGTAAAGGATTCCTGTTATTCTAAGGTTGCAATCTTCAATAATGAATCTAATTTATGTAATTATATCCTAGATACTACAGGTAAAGATATGTGTTATTATGATATTGCTATTAGTCAAATTGATCTATTAATTTGTGATAAGATGTCATTGGATAATAAAGATTCTTTAATCTACAAAAATAGGTATTCCTGTTATTCTTCTATTGCCTTTTTAAAAAAGGATGAAAAAATTTGCGATAAGATAGATGGACTAAATCAAAAAAATTATTGTTACTATGGTCTTGCAATAACTAAAACAGATTTATTAATTTGTGATAAGGTTTCAACTGAAGATAAATCCTTTAATCAAGACAGATGTTATGCTTCGATAGCTTACTTAAAAAAAGACAAAAATATTTGTAGTCATATATCCAATAAAACATTAAATGAACAATGCAATGCTTTAGTGGAATTTGGCATAAAAAATCCTGATTATCATGATCCACAAACTTCTCCGACAACCGAAGTTACGATTCCCTTAAATTTAACTTTTATAAAAACTGAAGGGAAAGTCAATATTTCTTCGAAAGGAATAGAATTAATTAAAGAGAATGGTCCCGCATATTATGATACTAGTTTTTATTTAAAAAAGGATATTCATGCGATAAATGGATCTTATTTTATCTCTTTTAATTATCAGTTCAAATCAAAAGGAAGTGGAGATCAGTTAGGTATTTGGATTAATGATCAACAAAGGTTTATAGTTACAGGAGAACTTACTCCGGATTATTTGGATTCTAGCAACTTTGGTATAACTGATCCAAAAGGAAATGGAGAAACTTATTTTATGACTGTGGCACTTCATAATTATTCTAATGGAGAAGCAAGAGTTTTAGTAAAAGATTTTAATGTTGGTTATTCTGTTTATGATTAATAAATCTGAATTTTTTTAATTCCAAAACTTCTTTAAACTATAGCTTATTATTTATTTCTATGAAACCTGTTAAAGTTCTATATATTGAATCAAAACTAAAAAATTTAGAGGATTTTAGATTATCAAAAGAAGAAATAGCAAAACTCCCTAAAACACTTTTTCTTGCCTATTCTATACAATATAAATCTCTTGCGATTATTATAAAGAAACAATTAGAAGAAATTAAAATTAAGGTAACTAATACACAACAAGTTCTAGGCTGCTCTAAGGTTAATACAAAAGATCCAATACTATTAATAGGTGCAGGAAGATTTCATGCACTAAATCTTTATTTACAAAACTCAGAAGTTTATATTTTAGATAATAATAAAATAACTAAGATTAGTGAAAATGAGATTAATTCATTAAAATCAAAAAGAAGATCTGCCCTATTAAAATTTTTAAGTGCAGAAAGTATAGGTATATTAGTATCATCAAAACCAGGCCAAGAAAATTTAGATCTGGCAATTAAATTAAAACAAAAATTAATAAAAAAAGGAAAAAATGCATTTATTTTTATTTCTAATAATATAGATATTAATCAATTTGAAAATTTTCAAATAGATTCTTGGGTAAATACCTCTTGTTCAGGCCTAACACATGATAATCCCAATATAATAAACTATTCAGAGATACCAAAATTTTAAATAGAAGTCCTATATTCTATATAATATGAATAAAAAGTTAAAATCTATTTTATTAAAATCTCCTTTAATATTATTAGTTGTAGTATCTTTTATAGTAAGTATTTATTTAGCAATAACTAAAAGCTATAATATTAGCTTCTTTACACCA
>JAGVIM010000194.1 GCA_020056045.1 Nanobdellota archaeon
CATATAATGGAATACTCATTAAATAAATTTTTAGAAGGAAGTAAAGATGAATAAATTAACTGAATTGCAAAAGGTAAGAGCACTTTATGATCTAATCGGAGAAAGAGGATTATATGTAAGCACTAATCATGATGTTTTTAGTGAAAAGCCAGAAGAAATAGGTGTTTTGCAAGGAGCCTATAAAGTTCCTATTATAAAACCTGGGAGCATAGCATATAATTCTGCATTGCTTTTTCCAACATTGACTGCTCTAATGAATCATGGAACTATACTTGTTGTAGGAGCTCCTGGAATTGGAAAAACAACAGGGCTTGAATTTGCAGGACATTTTTTCTCAGGAACTTCTCTTGATGAAATTCTTGAAGCAGAAATTCTTGGAAACCCTCAATTAAAAACAGAAGATGTTGTTGCAAGTTTAGATACTGTAAAAATGGTTCATGATGGAGTAAGGGAAGTTATACCCTCTAAATTTTTAAAATGTCCTGTAAAAATATGGGATGAAGTTAATAGAACTCCTGCTGATCTTGTTAGTTCTGCAATGAAACTTGTAGATACTGGAAAAGCAGTTTATCAAGGAACACTTTTACAAAGTCCAAAAGGATTTTTAGGAGCAACTGCTAATTATGCTGATGAAGGAACATTTCAATTAACACCTCCATTTTTAGATAGATTTGATGTTGCTGTTATGACAACTAGCCCACAACCCTGGGATTTAAGAAAAATTAGAAGTAGGGGTGATGAAAAACTTAATGGCGGTCTTGATAAATTACTAGAAATACCCGAAGAATTAAGAATTGATTTTGAAAAGATAAGACATGAAATAAACTCTATGCCTGAAATTTCTGATAATGGAGTTTCTCTTGTCAGTGCTTTTTCAGATTTCCTATATGGCTCTTTGCGTTATTCTGAAGCAGCAAGCGATTGTTTAGCAAGAGCAACAAAAGGAAATGCATGGCAAGTAAATCAGGACAGTGCTTCTGCAGGACATTTTGTTGGTTCACCATTTACATTTACAAATAATGAACTTAGTGTTAGAACTGCAAAAGCAATGGAAAGATATTCAAAGGCATTTGCATGGATGAATGGAAAAAAACAAGTTGAACTTGATGATTTTAAAGCAGTTGCACCTTATTTATTGTGGCATAAGGTTCAGCCAACTGAAACAGCATTAACTGAAAATCCAAAATATGCTAATGATAGAATTTCTTTTGTTGAAAATTTAGTAGGTAAAATAGAACAGGATTATATTGAACTACAAGGATTAGAAGTATCTCCTGGAACAGGGGCATTAAAGCTATATTATGCTGCACTTGATGCATTGGGAGAATGCAAGTTATTTGGAAAAAAATTAGATGATGATAAAGTCAGAAGTGTTGTTAAAAATGCTATATCAAAAATAGGCAGTCTTGATAAGCCTTATGCAATAACTCTTGCTACTCATCTTGCAAGTGAGTATAATCATAAGTATAATGGAAAAAGTCCAAATAAATAATTTAAATTTTATTTAAATAATTTTTAAAACAAGATGACAAATAAAATTCAACCCTTAATTCCTGGAAACACAGATGGGCTAGAAGAGATAGCAAGGCAACTCTTGGAAGAAGTTCCTGATGGAAATGCAGGAACGGGAATGAGTTCTGGAACTCATAGTTATCATCAAGATATGATTTATATCCCAACTGTTAAACTTTGGTTTACTGATGATATTTTATTTAGGGGTAAAAATTGGAATGACTGCCATAAAGAATTAGCTAACTTAACTAGAACTTTTCCAAGTGGTTATAAGTCAAAATTAAGAATGCCAACACCAATGGAAACATGGGGATTAATTTTATATGCAAAAGAGCATTTAGATGATTCAAAATTAAAAAGAATTTATGAAGATATTCTTAAGAAAAAACCAAAAGATATTTGGAGAGGTGAATGGCAGAATGCAAAATTTGTTCAAGGTTCTGGATTTAATAATTTAAATCTTGAAACAGTTGTTGATGTTGATTCAAATGGGAATTTGAAAACTAATTCATTAGTATTGCAACCTTGTTTAGGAAATAATACTTATGCTAAATTAAAAACAAATTCTCAAGGATTTTTAACAGAGCCATCACAAGATGCAGAGTATAAACAAGGAGAAAATCTTTATTTTTGGACTCCTGTTAAAAATGCTGTCGCGAGGTTTGTTGCGTATTCAGTCTGGGCTCTCCTCGTCTGCGACTGGAATCCCTCTTATTCTGATTCCTCGCTCGGGGTACGTGGGTGTGTAAGCGCCGAAGGCGCTTTGCCAAAAATCTAGGAGATATAAAAATGTCACATAAAATCCAACCTTTAATACCTGGAAACACTGATGGATTAGAAGAAATAGCAAAGCAACTCTTGGAAGGAACTAGTCCTGAACCAGATGATAAAGAAGAAAAACATGTAATTATTCCCGTAGAGTTTACTCCAGAAGATTTTGTTCTTTTACAAGGAAGAAGCCATGGAAATTATAGTTATCCTAATCTTTTTGTTAATATGTACAGACTAGGATTAAATAAATCAGTTGAAACTGCTGCAAAAAATTTAAGATATTCTATAGCTAATACTGCAAAAGAAAAAAATGGAAGAGATTATATTGGTGATATAAATTGGGAACAAGGATTAAAATTAAATTTAAGTTTAGGGGGAAGAACTTTAAGCCCAAGACAATATGTTGATTTTTTAGGATTATTAAAATCAGGAAATGCTGTTGATGGAAATGGAACAAAAATTCCAAAGAAAAAATTAACAGAGGTATTTAATGAAATAGTACAAGTAAGAGAGCCTTGGAGAGCAGAGTGGCTTGATGCTGATTTTAAATATTTAAATGAAAAATTATTGATTTATTCTCAACATAAATTAGTAAATGGGAATTTAGATGCAAGTTATAAAAAAGAGTTAGAAGGTTGTTTAATTCAAGATGCAACTCCTGGAATTGATTTTGATTATTGGTTAAAAAATGCAACAATAGAAGGTTTGCCTCCTGCAAATAACTCAAAAGGAAAATTGTATTATTGGTGTCCTGATAAAGATAATAACTCTGTCGCGGGGTTTGGTGCGGATTCGGGCTGGGCTGGCCTCCTCTGCTACAGGAATCCCTCTTTTACTTATTCCTCGCTCGGGGTACGTCTTGCGCTCCCGCAGGGAGCGCTCGCGAAAAAATAATAGGAGTCGAGCGATTTCATTTTACTAAAAATAAAAAATATGAAATGAAATCGGGAGAGATAAAATGACTGAAGAAAAAATAGAAACAAAAACTGAAACTCCAACTGAAATAAACACCGATGTTGCATGGAAAAATGGATTAGCTAGATGGAGCTATCCTTCTATTCCTTATGTTGTAACACCAAAAACTGCAGAAGAAATTGCAGAGTTAGGAAAAGTTGCAGATGTTCTTGCAAGAGAACTTGCATTTATGAAATATCCTGAATTTCAAACCTATATAAATTTAGAAAAAATTGCACAAACTTTTTCAGAAGATCCTCAAAGAGCAACAAATGCAATATCAGAACATGAAATAGGACATAGATTCTGCCCCTTTGATGTAATAACTTCAATCATACTTCAACATAGAGTTAAAAAAGGGCTTGAAGGAAAAACATTGCCAATGGATATTAATGAAGCTTCTAATTTGGTTTTGAATTTAGGTTCAGATATGTGCATAAATACAAATTCATCAAGGAAAAAAAATAGTGATATTCCATGGTTGTATCAAGGAATTTGCAATGATAAAGGAGAAAGCAGTTTATGGAGAGTTTATGGAAGAAGTATGGAACTCGCATGGAAAGAAGAAGTTTTACCAGAAGGTGTAAAACTTAATGAGAAAGAAACAAAAGCAGCAGAAAATTTAGCTGAATTATTTGCAAGTGATTATTTTGATAGAAGTAAATGGTATAATTTATTTCAAAGATATGCTGAAATAATCGGAGATTTTTTAGATGATCCAAAGAAAGATAAAAATGGAAAAGGTAAAGGAAAGGGCAAGGGAAATAGAAATGAGAGTGGTAAAGGAAATTCTGGAGAAAATGAGGATGTTCAATATGAGAGTGGAATAGATGATATTTCTCAAAATATTCCAAAAGAAATAGATGACAAGACAGGAGCAGAACTTGCAAAAAGATTATCTCAAATTGGAAGTGATGGGCTTCCAACAAATCCTGAAGCATTAGAAGAATTTAAAGATATAATGGCAGGATTTGGGCAAGGTAATCCACTTAGAGCAAGCATTAGTTTTTATGAAATGCTTTCTCGTTCTTATGATGTTATGTTTGCAACAAAACCATTTGGAAGACCAAGACAAAATCCATTCCAGCCAGTTAAATGGCAACCTTCTATGGGTGCTGAAAGATTAGATGTTGATTATTCAGTTGCAATGGGTGGAAAAATAATTCCAGGAGTTACAACTTATATGTGGAATTCAAGAAAACGAGAAATTCACGGAGGACTCGAAGAAGTTGTTCCAAATTTAGATTTATATTTAGATACTTCTATGTCAATGCCAAATCCTAATGAAATTATAAGCCTGCCTGTTTTAGCTTCAGTTGTTGCTGCAAAAAAGGCTCATAAAAAAGGTTCACAAATAAGAACAACTGTTTTTAGTGGAAATCGTCAATATAAAACTCAAGACTGGACAAATGAATTAAACCCTCATTATGAAAACTTAATGAATTTTTTTAATGGTGGAACAGTGTTTCCAGTAGAAAAAATGCTTGAAGATGGAGATCCAAAACAAGTCTTAATTGTAACTGATACTTTTTTAGGAAATGAAGATGCAACAGCAAATGCAATAAGAGAATTAAGAAAAAGAAATAGTGGCAATAGAATTACAATATATGCTATTCATCCAGTTGACAGAGCTGATTATTTAAGAGAAGCTGGAGCAGAAGTAATTCAGGGAACAGGAACTGAAATATTTAAAAGAATAATTGGTAAAGCGCAGGAGGTTTACAGAAAATAAAATGTCACACAAAATCCAACCATTAATTCCGGGAAACACAGACGGACTAGAAGAAATAGCGAAGCAACTTTTAGAAGGAATTCCTGCTGAGGGTTCAGGAGCAGGAATGAGTTCAGGAGGAAGTCCAGAAGTAAGAGGTAATGGAAGTTACTGGACTATTTCAGGAGTAAACTATCGAAATGGAATTCATAGAGTAGATTTATTAAAATCTCTTTTAGATAATGGAAATGCAAAAACACAGGATAAATGGATAGAGTATTCAAAAGCTGCAAAACAGAGAAATGATTTTTATGTAGGTGATTTTCCAATTTATCATGCTTTATTCAGAGCCTTGTTTCTTAGCAAAGATTCCAGTGATAAAACTCAAATAGAAGAAGCAAGAACTTTTTTAGAAAAACAATTTAATGAAAAATGGTTAATGACACTTACAAGAGTTAGATATATGCCTCAAGGAAAAGATACTGTTATTCATAATTTTGGAATGTCTGACAAATTAGAATTGCCAGAGGGTTTTGTGGGTGGAGATGAATGGGTTAAAGATACAAGAATTCCGCAGGTTTATAATACTCTTTTAGGAAATAATAATCTTCAAGAAATACAAGAGGTATATAAATGGATAACAAAAAAACCTGCTTATTTGTATAGAGTAAACTCTAAACCAAGTGGTGTTAGTGAAAGGGTCGCGAGGTTTGATGCG
>JAGVIM010000026.1 GCA_020056045.1 Nanobdellota archaeon
ATTTGTATTATAACTAAATCCAAATTCCTTGCATACATTAATTAAAACATCTCTTAATTTTAAATCATAGGGTTCTGCCATAGGAGTATGTATTACTTCTCCAATCTTATCAAAAAAGGTCATTTTTCTTTGTTTTGTAAAATCAATAAATTGATTTGGAAAAACCAAATTTCCAGGTTTAATATCTTCCCTAAGTGAACCAACAGCAGAAGTTGCTAAAATATGAGTACATGCTTCTTGTTTTAAGGCAGAAATATTAGCTCTGTAATTGACCTGAGAAGGGGGAATTTCATGATTTTTTCCATGTCTTGCAATAATGCAGACTTCAACACCACTAATTTTTCCGCAAGTTAATTTAGAACTTGGCTTTCCATAAGGTGTTTCTATTTCTTTTTCAGAATAATCTAAAATAAGCCCAGGATCATCAAGTCCACTTCCACCAATAATTCCTATTTTCATCATAATAAACAATAAAACAAGATTTTAAACATTTATGAGAAAGAAAACACTAGTTTATCCGAGTATATCATTTATTTAAAATCACCACTAAAATCAGATACTATTAGATTATAAATTAAATATCTCTGACTAAAAAATGTCAAATCCTAAAAATGAACCATTAGAAGAAAAAGTAGATTTTGAAAAAGCAAGAAAAGAGCATATTTCTAAATTAACCAGTCAATTTGGAGAAGATAAAATAGAATATATAGCTAGACTGTATGATAGTTATTTTCAACTTATTGGAGAAAAAACAACAATAAATCATCATCTTATTCCTTTTTTTGTATATAAAGAAACAAGAGCAGATCTTATTGACGAGTCTGGCAAGTCAAAAAAGTTAGGAAAATAGCCAATCATAGAAAAAAATATATACTTCTCTGACCTGTATAAAAGACTATGAGCAATTCAAAATCTGAAGATGAAGCAGCAGTAGATATTAGATGCCCAAGATGTAGCAGTGATAAGGTAGCAATATGTGAAGACATGCATGGAAATTTTGAAGTTGTTCAATGTTATAATTGTGGATACACTAAAGAATGTGATTTAAAAGATAAAGAATAATACCCATACTATAATTACTTAATTTTATATATTGATTATTAATGTTTTTATTATGAAACACTACTATGAACCAAAACCGGCTTTAGTTGAAAGAATGAAGATTATTTTAAATGATGAAAATGATGTTAAAGCATTTTTTGAATGTGCAAAAACAACAGGAAAAAGAGCCATACGAGTTAATACTCTAAAAATTTCTCCAAATGATTTAATAAAAAGATTAAAAGAAAAAGGATGGGACATTTCTCAACCAATAAACAATCATCCAGAAATTGTTCAAATTCAATCAGAACTTGAACCAGGTGAACTTGGAAAAGCAGAAGAACATTTACTTGGTTATTATTATGTTCAAGAAATAACTTCTATGATGTCTATTCTCGCCCTTCAACCTCAAATTGATGATATTTGTTTAGATCTATGTGCTGCACCTGGTTCAAAAACAACTCAAGCAGCAGCATTAATGCAAAATAAAGGAACCATAATTGCAAATGACCTAAACATTGGAAGAATTTCAATACTTTCTGCAAATCTAGAAAGATTTGGCATAACAAACACAATAGTTACAAGACACGATGGTTTAGAACTCTGTGCAAGACTCAAAAAATCAAAAACAAAAATAAAATTTAATAAGATTCTTGTTGATGCTCCTTGTTCAGGAGAAGGAAACATTAGATGCAGCCCAGGAACCTATCTAGAATGGAGTGAAGGTCTATTAAAAAACTTAGGAAGAAGACAGAAAAAATTAGCCTCGGCAGCCCTTGAACTTTTAAAAATAAATGGAGAAATGGTTTACAGTACTTGCACCCATTCACCAGAAGAAAATGAAGAAGTTGTCCAACATCTTTTAGATAATTATGATATAGAAATAAAAGAAATAAAACTTCCAATAAAATCAAGACCTGGAATAGGTGAATGGAAAGGAAATAAATTTTCTCCTGAAATAAAAAAGGCAGTAAGGATATACCATCATGATAATGATCTGGAAGGATTTTTCCTGTGCAAGATAAGGAAACTTTCTGATGATAAAAAAAGGGAAGAAAGATGAACTACCTAAAAGCATTTATTGAAGATTGCAAATATTATGATATAGCACAAATAGAAGTAAAAAATATTCTAAAATATTTAAAAAAAGATTATTCAATATTAGATATTGGAGCAGGTATTGGAAGATTATCCTTCCCTTTATCAAAATATACAAAAGAGATAATAGCATTAGATAATAATCCAAAATTAATTGCTTATTTTAAAAAGCATAAAAGAAAAAATATCAATTTTATTTGCATGAATATAAAAGATTATATAAAAACAAATAATAATTTTAATATGTATATTTTAGCCTGGCCTGTTATAGACTTTAAATTAATTAATTTAATAGAAAAACATCTGCCCAAAGATAGCATTTTTATTTTAATAACCTGTCATAATGATTCAGATTACGAAACTATAATTAATAAATTAACTAATAAATATTTTAGAAAAGAATCAAACAACAAAAAAAGATTTCTAGAAAAATTTACTAAAAAACTTATTGTAATAGAAAAACAAGATATTAATACTGAATATATTTATCCTGATGAAAAAACAGCTTTTAGAGTTCTCAAAAATGCAATAAATCTCTGGTTTAATATAAAATTTAATAAAAAACTTGAAAATAAACTCAAAGAGATAATAAACAAGCATAAACAAAATAAAAAAATAATATTTGGAGAAAAAATATATTTTTATGTATTAAAGAAAAAACTAAAATGATAACCCTTAAACCTCACCATTTGCTATGCATACCTCGTTATTATAGAGGAGGGTATAATAATAAATATGCAAAAAATTTTAAAAGAATATGTATGGGGATAAGAAAAAACCCTGACCAGAAAATTAAGGTAACAAAAAAATGTGATGATATTTGTATAAAATGCCCACATCAGCTAAATTATACCTGTAAAAAAAGAGAAAATATTAATCATTGGATCATGATTATGGATAATAAAGTCCTAAAATTATTAAAAATAAAAAATAATTCCACCCATAAAGCAAAAGACATTTTGAATTTATCAATTAATAAGATAAAAAAGAAAGAATTAAAAAATATTTGTAAGGGTTGTGAATTTCTTCAGTTTTGTATTAAATACAATTTAAATAAATCATTCATAAAAGATATCAATAAAATATGAAACCTCTAACATCAACAGACAAAAAGAAAATAATTGAACAATTAAACAAACAGTTTGGAATTTCAGAACTTCCATATTTAATAATTCAATTTGGAAAAGAAAAACTTCGTTTATACTCAGGAATTCTCTCAAAAGAAGAACTCTACTTCCTTGATAGAGAAATAAGAATTGAAAATATTGGTTTATATTTTGCAAAATGGGAAAATGATGAAATTAGATTAAGCATTGATGGAGTTCAATTATTAAAAAATCAAATAACAAAAAATATTTTAGAATTAAATGACAAACAAGCAAATGAATGGTTAATGGGAAATGATCTACCTATCTCTAGGGAAGACGCATCTCAGAAACCGTTAGGTGTCTGGGATACAGAATATGGCTGGAAAATTCTTAAACATAATAATGAACTTCTAGGCTGTGGAAAATCAACAGGAGAAAGAATAACTAATTTTATGCCTAAAGAACGAAGAATAAAAAGTTAATGATTATTTTTTAATTAGCCTATCCATAGATCTATTTTGAGGTAGACCTTTATTTTTTTCACTTTCATAGAATTCTGTATAAATTTCTCTTATATGAATATCTTCCAAATGAATTTCTGAAACAAATCCATAGGCAGCCTTATCGGCCATTTCTCTTCCAGAATCTCCTTCTGCATCAAGATAATCCTGCGCAAACTGAAATAGGGTGTGTAATAAAATTTGATCAAGTTTTGGTTTCATTAATCTCCATCGCCCCAATTCCAAAAATTAAACAGTTATCTTGGTTTTTAAAGTTTTACAAAATGTCAAGAACCATACACTGAAGTGTATGGCGTGTACGCCATACTGGTTCTTGAGCATGCTCAAGATTTATTTTTGCTTTCTCA
>JAGVIM010000225.1 GCA_020056045.1 Nanobdellota archaeon
ACTGCGGACACTTCATATTTTGCTTATGCGCGGAATTTGCAGTTAAGGTATGTTATGAGTACTGGTTATGGTGCGACGGTTTCAGCGACAAATTCATGAGGTGTTAAAGTGGGAAGAGAAGGCGAAGCATGGATTGCGATAGGGCGGTGATTGATTATTATGATTGGTGGCGGAATTGGTAAAGTTCCAAGTGGATTAGTTGAACAATCAAGAATCTCTCACTCTAACACTGAACATATAATAGTTTCTTTAGAGAAAGGAATAAATAGATAATTTATAAATAAAATGATAACAAATAAAATAACTATTGATAAAATAGTAAAAGCTGTAGAATTAGTATGTCCAATGTTAAAACAAAATCTAATATTCCAGGCTTTCATTGTAGGTTCTGTGGCTAAAGGCACTGTAAAAGAAGATTCTGACATAGATATTTATTTGGTAAATCCAGATTTTAAAAAACAAAGACTTGGAAGTAGGTATGGTGTAGAATTAGTTCCTTCTTTTAGTGAAAATATTGAAGATGATACAGAAGGGAATATCTACACCGATAAAATAGTTAAATTATTAATAAACTTAGAAGCTAAATTTAAATGGTTACCATCAAAACATGGAAATTTGTGGCAAGAATTATATAAAAATGAAATTTTTCATTTTATGTATGATTATGAATCTGAATCTATAAAGAAAGCTGGTGAGTATATAGAAATTACAGAAGAATTATGTAATGAGGTGTTATCATAACTGAAAATATATCTTCTTCAGATTTAAAAAAGTCACTTGACTTACAGTTGATAAAAAATAAAATCAACGATGATTCTATTGATAAAAAAAGATGGAATATTTTTTTGACATTACAAGGAAACAATGAAAAAACACCAGCAACATCTGAAAATATAATTACACCATTAGAAGATATAAAAGAAAGATTAACACATTACGATATATATAACTATTTTAATTCATCTGATTACAATAGAATTTTAGTTATAGGTGCAGGAGATGGTGGTGAAGTAAAATTATTAAAGGAAAAAGGATATAATGTAGTTGGAACTACACTACATTGGAGTGATAAAAAGTTCGCAAAAGATTCCTATAATGTAGATTTATCAATAGAAGATATGCATAATATGTCTTTTATAGATGAAACTTTTGATGGAGTGTACTCTCATCACTCATTAGAACATTCAGTGTCTCCATTAATTGCCCTTTTTGAAATAAAAAGAGTTTTAAAGAAAGATGGAAAGATATATTTCATAGTTCCTCAATCAGGAACAAGTAACGAAACTGGATTACAACATTATTCTGTACTCACAGAAGCTTTATGGAAACATCTTTTAGACATAATTGGATTTAAAGACATACAAATTTATTCAGAAAGCGGCAATACCATAATGAAGGCAACAAAAGATGATAAAAAAGAGTGTCCTGGAAAACATTTTGAGACTGAAATTAAAAATCTCCAAAGTAAAATATCATCTTTGAATTATACAACCATAGAAAACGTAAATGATTTGAATAATAAATCTTTATCAAATGAACATATAAATATGAATAAATGGTGGAATTCTTATACAGCAATATCAAACAAAGTTGATTGTGATGGACTTGGTGCAGACTATTCAAATTTAGATGATACAACATCATCTGGTCTTGTATATTATGTAAATGAATTCTGTTACAATGTTCCATTATCTCAATATCCAAAAATTTTAGATATTGGAGCTGGAAATGGTGGTGAAACAAGACTACTAACAGACAAAGGTTATAGTGTAATTGGAATAACAATGGGAATAGATAATGTAAAAATGGCTAAAGAATTATATGATATAGACTTACTAAACACAGACATGAATCATCTTGATTTTGAAATCAATTCATTTGATGCAGTAATGATGATTCAAACATTTGAACATTTCTTATCTTCCTTTATAGCAACAATAGAATTATGGAGAGTCCTTCGTATAAATGGATTATGTTATCTTGATGTTCCATGTCCTCTTGACAAAGAAATGTGGAATATCAATCATACAAATTTATTATATGCTGATCAACTAATAAATATGTTTTCAATGTGTGGATTCGAGTTAGTTAAACAACTTTCGAATAAGAATGAACATAGAATTCGACTAATATTTAAAAAATTGAGCATTTCTAAAATTAGAAATTGGGAACAATTAAGATATATTCATCAATTAAGAAATAAAGTATAAAGGATTTTAAATATGTATCCTACAATAGAAAACATAACAATTGAAATGAGTACATTCTGTAACGCTGAATGTGTAATTTGTCCAAACTCGAAATTGGAAACACGAAGAAAATTACATTTAATGTCATTAGAAGACTTCGAAAACACACTTAATTTATTTCCAAATTTAAAAACAATTTCTTTATGTGGTTGTTATGAACCATTGTTGGATAGTCGTTTATCTCAAATATTTGACATTATTAAAAATATAAACTTAAATATGAAGATTACAATGTTTATTGGAAATACATTATTAAATCTAACATAATGTGAATTAATAAATCTTACAGGTAAAAAAATAAGGTTACATCCAGTGGTAGACCAACATATAAAAGAACTCAAAAAATACGACAATAATGAATATGAAAAAGAAAATGCTAAGAATGTAATGTATTACTTAATGTTGATTAAAGAATCTGAATTATATTCACACAAAAAAATTGAAAGAAGAAACGGTTTTCTGATTAATTATCCAAATTAGATTCCAAAAGAATTAGATAAAAAATACTTATTTAGTATATATGAAAGTGTTAAAAAATATGGATATGCAGAAGGTCCATTCTTTGGACAATATATTATAATATACAAAGAAAATTCAAATACTTTATATGTTAAAGATTCTCATAAAGTTGCATATTTATTATATATGGGATTAACAAAAGTAAAGGCATTAGTCACAGGACCAGAATCTGGATGGAAACTATGAATACTCCAATAATATCAACATACATATCAACAACAAATGCTCTTTTTTATCAATCTACGATAGAACAAACTATAAGACAAGCAATTTTATTTTCCAATGAAATAATAATTGTAAATTCAGAAAATTCAACAGATGGAACACAAAATCTTCTTAATTCTTTAAGAGATGAGTATTCAAATATAATAAAATTATACACATTTAAAGAAGATTATTCTAAAAAATGGATGACTATAACAGATAAAAAATCATTTGCATTATCTAAATGTACAGGAGATTATTGTATATTACAGGATGATGATGAAGTTATTCATGAAAAATATGTCAATACAATAAAACAACTTCCATTACAATATCCAGATGCATTAGCATTTAGATTTAATACAATACATTTTTATCGTTCCTATAATCATTATCAAAATACTCCAGGATGGTATCAAAAAAAGATATACATGATTAAGAACACTAAAACAATAAAACATGGAGCAGTAAACACAGATTTAGATAATCATGTCATCTTGAAAAATGGTGAATATGTTCCACTTGACTCATTATCAAGTAAATTTATTATAGACACAGAAGTAACATCATATCACTATGGATGGTCAAGAAATGATTCAATTTTATTAATGAAGAAATATGTTCAAGATGAAACATGGCACGGAAAAGGTTATTGGAAAATTGACAATTTTCCATTTAAGTTTGATAATCCAAACACTTTACCAGAATTTACAGGAACTCATCCAAAATATATGCTTCCTCTCATAGAAAAAGAAAATAAATTTAATTCAAGACAAATAAAAGAATTTGAAAAAGATGAAACAAAAATAAAATTAATTACTCCAACTCAGGTATATAATAATTCATTAGACATACTCAAAAAAATTGATAATAAATGGAATAAATATGTAAAAGAAGAAATTAAATCAGAAAATGTATTTGATGTTGATAATAATGAAATAAAAGAAAATAAAGTAACTAAATATCCAACAATATCAGCATGTATTCTTACAAGAAACGAGTCAACATTAATAAAAGACATAATAGAATATATTCTTCCTTATGTAGATGAAGTTATAATTAATGATGCTTCAAATGATTATAGTACAATAAATGAAATATCATCAATAAAAGATATAACATCTAATAGAAATATAATAGAAAATGGAGAAACTAAATTTTCTATATTTCGATATTCTTTTCCTCAAAATAATTATGAAAATTATCGTACAATAACACTTTATCGAACAGATGAAACTACAAATTTTGCAGAAGAACGAAATAAAATGCATAATTGGGCAACTGGTGACTATTGTTTACATATAGACACAGACGAAAGATTTAACATCAAGTTTCTCGAAACTATTAGAGAAATTATACAAAATCATCTAGACAAAGGATTCTTACCATTAATGTTTCGATTTCCGAGAAAAAATGTAGAACTTGATATTGCAAAAGACCCAGATTATCAAATAAGACTTTTAAATAGATTGTATACTAAATGGACAAAAAATGTTCATGAAATTCCATTTATTATAAAACAAAATAATTATACATTTCATAATAAAAATATGATTATAGCAAACTTAATTCCATTAGATAATTATGTAATAAAACACTTACCAAAAGATAGAACAGAGATAAGAAAACGTTGGAATAAGTTAATGAATGATACAGATAACATAAACAACATAAATAATGGTTCAAACAAAAAATTACTAATATGTTCAATGTTCAAAGATTCAAGCTTATGGATTAATGATGTTTTATCATGTATAGATAATATAATTAAATTCAATGATAAATTAGATAGATTAAATAACAATAAATTATCAATAAAACTTGCATTTCTTGGAAGCAAATCTTTAGATAATACATGTCAAATTATTGAAGAATATATTAGGAAAGCACAAGTTTATAGTAATTTTCATTGGTATAAAGAATATAAACCACAAACAAACTTTGACTCAAGATTTAAAAAATTAGCATTTTTAAGAAATTATTTAATCACCGAATCGATAAAAGATATATATAATAATGACAATATTAACAAAAATAACAAAAATAACAAAAATAACAA
>JAGVIM010000014.1 GCA_020056045.1 Nanobdellota archaeon
CCATTGCAAGTAAATCATCTAAGCCTTTCATTGTAATTTTTCATACCTCCGATCTCTGCTTTTATAAGGAAATTTATGAACATCAATTTCAATTTCATCAAGAAAATCATTTGCTAAATGTCCTAGATCAAAACTTTCAAGTTTTGGATGAAAGCAACATCTAAGTCCAAGACCATCATCCATAATATTATCAGTTCTTAATGGAAAATCAAAATCAGTTACAGTAGCACATGCTAATCTTTCTCCATCTTCAGGAAACAAAGCAATAACAGAAGCAACATGGTAAACTTCCATTTGTCCTTTATGATGAGTGCTCTGATAATTAAACAAAGCTTGTGGATCTGTAATATCCTGTGCAAAAAAGAATTCCATTGGAAGCTTTGCTAAAACTATATTTAGATCTGGCAAGTGTAATCTTCCTTCGCATGTTATTATATGATATTTCTCTGATTGTGTTTGTGTTTCCATTTTGTTTTTTGTTTATTTTTTATTTTAGTTTTTCTCCAAGCAGCTTTTTCTAAAAGAGCTCTGTCTGGTTTTTTCCGAGGTCTTTTTCTAAAAGAGCTCTCTCAATCTCTCTTAATTCTCATCTGCCAATCTCTTCAGTATTTTACATTACTGATATTTTTTCCTGGATTTATTTAAAAAATAAAAAAATAAAATAAATTTTTTTGATTGGAGTTTACATTTATCTGTAAAGTGCATGATAGCCTCCTCTCTGAACAGCTGAAACTTCAATTTCTAGTTCTCTGTATTTTTTTACAGATCCATCTGGAAGTGAGTGCTCTCTTTCAGCAATGTAATCTGCAACACTGTCGCTTAATTTTGCTGTCTTTCCATTAATTACAACAACACTTCCATCTGCTCTAAGTTCTTTCTTTACACTTTCAGCAATTGGAAGTCTGTCTTCACTAACTTCTTGACTTGTTAAGTAAGTGATAACATCCTGAACAGTTTTTCCAGCATATTCAACAGGAATTCTATTAACAATAGCATCATCTTTTCCAGCAAGTCCTGTTCTAGCACTTGCAATTATAGGAAGTTCTGCTGAAACAGCAGCTTCTAAACCTTGGTGACCAGTTATAGCATTTCCTAGTGCTGATTTTTGTTCTAGCATTTTATTTTACCTCCTGTAATGATTTAGTTTGATTATATTTTACATCTCCACTTCCATTTCCACCAGCATTTGCCTTTGAACCTGAATTTGATTTTGCATCTGCTAACATGCATTCAAGAACAAGATATCTATTTCTACAAGCATCTTGATACTGTCTTCCATGAGCACCAAAAACACTTTCCCAATCATCTCTTACAAGAGATTGATCAAATCCAACATTTTCTCTAAATTCTTCATCAACAGCACCACTCAAATCTTCATAACTAACTCCTTTTCCTTTTCCTGAAATTTCTCTTTGAATTGCTTTTCCTGTTGCTCTATCAACAATTCCTTTAATCATTGCTCCACTGATTAAATGTTCATAGCCAAAATGTCCTAGAACTTCATGTTTAGGAGTAACAACTCTGTAAACAGGAGTTTCACTATCATAGATTTTTGCAACTAATTTTTCAGAAATTTGATTTTGATTTTGTCCAGCAAACCATCCTGCTTTTTCAAAAGGCTTTTCTCTAAGATAAATATCAAAGATTTGTTTTGCTCCTTCTCTTGAAGGTCTTGGAACTTTTATTCTTCTGTCTACTCTTCCATCTCTTAATATTGCAGGATCAATAATATCTTCTCTGTTTGTAGCAAGAACAGTTATAACATTATAGTCTCCATTAAGACCATCCATTTCAGCTAAAAATTGAGGAACAATTGAATCATAAACATCTGTTGAAATTCCACTTCCCCTTACTTTTAATACAGAATCTGCTTCATCAATAAATACAACAACAGGGCTGTTTGTATCATTTGCAGTTTCTCTTGCAGCTTCATAGATTCTTCTAATATTTGCTTCTGAATTTCCTAGCCATTTATCAAGGATTTCAGGACCTTTTACATTTATGAAATGTCCATTTCCATCTCCTTCTTTTCTTGATTGAGATAATGCATAGGCAATTGATTTTGCAATCATTGTTTTACCGCATCCAGGTGGACCATAAAGTAATATTCCTTTTGCAGGTTTTCTTCCATATCTCGCATATATTTCTTTATGAATAAATGGTGCTTCAACTTCTTCTTTTATTCTTGAAATTGTTTCTTCTAGACCACCAATATTTGTCCAAGGTGCAGTTGGAACTTCTTCTAAAGCATATTTTGTTCTTTTTCTTGAAAATCTTTCTACAGCTACAACTCCAGAAGGATCAAGCATTACTTCATCTCCTGATTTTACTTCATCAAGAGCATTAACAACTAATTTGTAATCTCCCTTTGATGTTACTCGAAGTCTTCCATCCATTACTTCATCAACAACAGAAACTTCTCCATAGCTAGAATCAAATTCAGAAGTATTGATTATAGCAGCTGTTTGTGGACTAAGTACAACTCTAGAACCTCTTTTAAATTTTTTAGCTAATTCTGCACTTGATGGAACTTCCATTATTCCTTTTCCATCAACAGAAACTCTTGCTGTTTTTTTACCAAAATCTAAAACAGTTCCAGTTACATATGGTGGACTTGATAATCTTTCTAATTCTTCTTGTAAAAGAAGAACAGTTTTTCTTAAATCTTCTTGTGTATTTTCTTTTGTCATGTTAATTATTTGATGGCTTAACTCCATAGCCATTACCTCCATTGTGTTCTTCATGATTTGGCATTGGAATTTCTATCACACCCATTCCAACTATTTTACCCATTCCGCTTAACATTTCTGCAAGGCCTTCTAAACCTGGTATTTGATTTCTTTTTCCAATACATTCAGCAGTTCTTTTTATTGTAAGAGCTGCTCTTGATTTTAAGAAAACATCAGAATTATCTTCTATTTTTCCAAGATTATTATCTTTAGCAAGAGCATCATAAAGAGTTCTAAAGTATTCTGCAAATTCTTGATAATTTTCATTACCTTCAACTCTAAATACAAATGAATCTCTAACTCCTCTTTCAAGTAAATAATCAACTTCTGATTTTTCAGGAAGTTCTTGACTTTGAGGAAGTTTAACTGTCAAGAACCAATGATTAGATCTACCATTTTCAAGTAATTTTTCATAACCTACAAATCCTTCTTTTACAAGTTCATCTTTTCTAACTCTTAAAATTTCATCAGGAACAGTTCCGTTTACAACTGCTAGATAATATTTTCCAGATTCTAATCTTTGACTTTCATAATGGCTTCTAAGATGTTCTAATGAATCTGAATTTCCTCTAATAATTCTTTTAATTTCATCTTCAGGAAGATTTCCAATAAATGTTGCAACAGGAACAACTCCAGCAACTTCTCTTTTTTTCTCTTCTTCACTCATTATCTGATATTCAACAGCTGCTCTTTGTATAGTTTCAACTACTTGTTTAGGAGAACAAATTTGATATCTTACAATTTGTGTTACAAATGTTGCAGGAACTTCTCCAAACATTGGAATTTCCATCTTTGTCTTTTTTCCAAAAGTTGAGTTTGGGATTAATTCTCTATATCCTTGTATTTTTATGTTTTTTGTGTTTGTCATGTTATAATTATATTATGAGTTGTATTTTTGATATACATTACTTACAATTTTTTGTCATTGTAGTTGTACTCATTGTGTTCCCCCATTATGTTCTTTAAATTTACAAGTTAATTTCAATAATTCAAGAAGTTCATTAGAAGTTATCTGGTCTTCAGCAACTTCTATTTCAATTCCCCTATACAATTGATGAGACCTATATTGGTATGTATTGCTTTCATTTTCAAGAGCATATACACTTCTCTGTTCTATACTTCCTATAGACATTATTCTAGATTTAGAGTGAGCACTGGGCTTTTCTGCTTGATGAAGAAAACTATTTTCAGGCCTGTTCATATATTTAACTAGTTCAGCAAACTCTTTTCCAACAAGTTCATCAATTACAAGTTTCATTGTGATTGTCCTCCATCATTTCTATTATTTTCATTAGTCCTTCCAAAAAGAATGAATTGGTTTAATGCATCTAAATTAAGCATATCTTCGATTGGCATTTTTTCTTTTGATGTTACTTTAACATCGAATCCTAGTCTACAAACACAAGCAGAAACTCTTGCTTCTCTTCCTTTATTATCTACATACTTTGATCCATCTTCTTCAGGTCCAATAGTTTTTTTTAATCCTTCAGAATCTTCAAAATATTTTGCAAGGGAATTATGTCCATATCTTTTCTCCAAAAGTTTTCTATCCCTAGCAGAAACTTCATGACCAAATCTAAACCATGCATTTAACTCAGAAGTAGCTTCTTGCTGACTAAAAGGTCTTTTCTCTAATCTAACTTCATATCTAGCAGTGTACATTTTAGTTGTGGCCTCCCACTATTCTTCTTACTAAATCAGATCTTTCATCAATTTCATTTTTTAATTGTCTAACAGCTTCACTGCCACTAGGATCCATTGGATGTCTATTTAATTCTAGAATTCCTTTTAAATCAAGACAATCTCTTGTTTTATCAAAATCATTTGCATCATAATCTAAAACAACAGCTTCGTCACATCCATTCATAAATCTTCCAATATATTTTCCAGTTTTCTTTCCATAAATATCAAAAATTCTTATATCTGGTTTTTCTGGACTTCTATGCTTATTTGTAACAACCCTATAACCATGTCTTTTCAAAACTTCTCTAAAAGACATACTTTCTCTAGGAACCTGCCAATATTGTGGAGCAGGGGTCTGTTTATCTTTTTTATTATCTAAGTTAAGCTGAACATCATCATTATCTAATGATAATCCATCATATATCTCTGATTGTTGATCTAAATCTCCAGGCAATAGTTCATCATCAAATGAATCATTTTTTAAGAAGTCCATCTTACTTTTTAACCCCCATTTTTGCTTCAAGTTCAGAAACTCTTTTCTGAAAAACAGCTTTTTTTAATAAATCAGCTAAATCATTAGAAACATTATGTGCAGGACAAGTCTCAAGTAAGTCAGTATTAATTACAGGTCTAGAATAAGAAGCTCTATCACAATTATCTGATGTATCTATAATATCTTTTGCAATGCAAGGATTTTGTGTTATTCCACAAATATAAAATCTATCACAACCCTGATAATCATCATGAAGATTAGCAGAAGGTGCTACTGTTAATTGAGTACAATATTGCTTTAAATCAACTAATTTTTGTCTTTTCTTAGGTTTTGTTGTCATTGTGAGTCTCCTTGATTATTTCTAAGAATTAATGCAGTTCCATGAGCAGTAAACTGAACTCCTCTTGCATTTGCTCCTGGTTGTGCAGATTCATAAGGTCCAAGAGTTCTTTGCAATTGATAATTAACAACAACTTCTGCTTCAGCAGGTACAAAACCAGAAAAATGTTCTGTTGGATCTCCCCAATAACTCATTGAATCATCATGAACTCCAACAGCTTTGTATCGTGAAAGGTTTTTTCCAGACATCTCACAATATTCAGTTGCAGAAATTGTCAATATCTTTTCTAAAGGGAATGTTGTCATTGTACTTCTCCTTGCCCTTCTCTTTGTAAAACAACATAGTGAGAAACATCTATTCCACTATGAAAGCATCCAGGTCTTTCATAAACTCCGCCATAAGCATCTTGTGGTCCATTTGCTAGAATTATAGTAAAATCAGTATCCTTATTTGGACTCATAGAAAAATCAACACCATTACAACATGGAGCACGACCTTCATAATATCCAACATAAGCTTTTTTTGGTTCTTTCAATTCTTTTAATTTTTCTCCAGATCTATGTTTAGTTTGAAAAAATTGAACAACATCATTTTTTTTAACATCATTCACTAGCTCACTTAAAGGTTTTAATTCTCTTGTCATCTTACCATCTCCTCCCATTGGTTATTTTGATTATTTTATTATTAACAATGAAAATTCCCTCTGAAATCATTAAAGCATTTCCAATTGTTTCAGCAAGTTTTTCAAGATATGTTAAAATTTTATTTTTCATTTTACATTTTCTCCTTCATTTCTATTAATAACTCTTCATAAGCTCTTTTCCAGAATTCAGGTGTAGCTTTTTCATTAGGATTATTTTGAGAACAATCAACAAGTGCCCAATTTCTTTTTCCACAATAATTTTGTATTGGCTGAGTTAATGCATCATGATGATGAGTTGATGTTGCAAGAATTTTTGGAATTCCTAATTCTTCTGCTTTTTCAGCAACAAGAATTCCAAGAGCTTGATTTGCAGGATCTTTTTGCATTGCTTGTGCTAATGCTTCATAATGATCTCTAAATTCATAAGGTCTTGATTTGCAAACCATTCCAAGAGTATTTTTTGCAATATGAGAAGCAACTTCTTTTCCAAGCATATTAACTTGTTTAATTGCCCTTACTACGGGATTTTTCATAGGATCTGATTCTTCTGATTCAGAAGCCATACTTCTAACATAAGTTCTAAGTTCAGGATCAGCTAAATCAATAAATTGTGACAATACTTCTGTATATCTTTCAACTCTCTGTGCTGTTTCATCTGTTGCAAGCATTTTTTCAATTACTTGTTTTCCTAAAGATGTATCATTACTAGAATTTCTAGGAAAGAAACAATCAGTAATAACTCCATTAAATTTTTGATTTTGAAGTTTGTATTCAGCTTCATCAAAGCAATTAGCAAAAATAGGTATTGCATTTACATCAGGATTTGTAAAGTGCATTGCTGCAGCAGTCATAAAGTCAGGATTATCTTCAACAACAAGTATTTGTAAAAGATTTAATGTCATTTTCTTTCTCCAAAATATTTACTTACTATTTTCTGTTGAGCATAGTTTGAAGCAATATCTTTTCCATTTTGAGTATGTCTTGCAATAAATCCAAGTTGCTTTAATTTTTCATCATAAAATTTTCTTACTTCAGAAACTAATTTACCTCCAACTTGTTCATGAGGAAGATCTGCAAAAGAAGAATAAGTAAATTCATTAATTGTTCTTTCTTTTATTAAATCAGCAGTTTCAATTGCAAATCTTCTGGCAATATTTGAAACTCTTAAAGAATCAGCGTTTTCATAAGGTTGTTCTTTAAGATATATTGCAGAAAGATTTAATGCTCTATGAACAGGATCTCTTGCATATCTTGGTATTTTATTTGGATTTCCATCTGATTCCCAGTTCCATATCCATCTTCTATTTTCAAAATTAGATAAATATGAAATATCATAAGCTCGAGTTTCTAATTTTTGGCAAAGCTCTATGTTATCAAGAGTTTTTGCTTCAAAAGCTCTTAGTTCTTGATTTTTTCTACTTTCATAATCCTTAAATCTTTGAGTTGTCATTTTAGCCCCCCTAAATTTGAAATTTTGATTATTTTATTATCAACAATGAAAATTCCTTCTAGAGCTAGGAATGATTTTCCATACTTCATTGCAAGATTTTCAAAGCATTCTATTATGCTTTTCTTTATCTTGCTTTCTGATTCATTTTCTTGTTTTTTCTTTGTCATTTTGTTTTATATTAACTATTTAGTGATAACATAATACTAGAAAAATAGTCTTTAATATCTTTCTGATATTAATGATATCACTGATATCAATTTTAGAAAAGCTTAAATATACCTGTTTTTTAATAGATTCATGGAAAACAATAAACTTTATATATCCAAAACTATTGATAATACTAATATGCTCCCCGGTGATCCTAAAAGGTTGCCGG
>JAGVIM010000028.1 GCA_020056045.1 Nanobdellota archaeon
AATTTTAGTTAATGAATGAAAAAGAGTGTGGGTAATAAGTTATTAATTACAATTTTAGTTCTGGTTAGTATTAGTTTATTATCAATAGGTTTTGTTTCTGCAGGTTGGTTTGGTGATGCTTGGAATAAAATTACTGGAAAAGTTACTTACACTACTACAAATAATAATGTTGCATTAAATAAACCTGCAACAGAATATGCTCCATCTGCAAGTGGTAATGTTGCATATAGGGCTGCACCAAGTAAAGCTGTTGATGGAAATATAAACACTTGGTGGGCAACTGGAAATTATAATCCTGCTAGTCTTAATCTTGATCTTCAAGCAGAATATTTAATTAATAATTATACAATTATGTGTGGAGGAGTTGCAGGAGGAAACAAAGGAATGATTCAGTTTTTTAATGCTGCTGGAACTCAAGTTGGAGTAAAAAATTATACTTGTGTTGGAGGAGCTACAAGAGTTATTTCAGGAGTTATTAATCCTTCAATAAGAGTTAAAACAGTAAGGGTTGATGCAATGAGTCCTGCTGGAGGGGATTGGATTAATATTGTGGAATTACAATTAATAGAAACAACTACTGTTTGTAATCCTGAATGTTCTGGAAAAACTTGTGGAGATAATGGATGTGGTGGAAGTTGTGGAACATGTGCAAGCGGACAGACATGTACTAATGGAGCTTGTGTAAGTTCAAAAACTTGCACTGATTCTGATGGGGGAAATAAGCCTTATATTCTTGGGGAAGTTTATTCTTCGGATTGGGGAACTTCTGCTAAAGATGGTTGTGTAACACCTTCGCTTTTAAGAGAATTATACTGTAGTAATATTAATACTCCTACATCGCAAGATTATGAATGTAATTGCAAAGATGGAGCTTGTATTAATCAAACTGTTACTTCTACATGTATTGATTCTGATGGTGGAAGAAATATTTATGTAAAAGGAAATGTAAATGGAATATTTAATGGGGAACAGAAAAATGTAAATGATTTCTGCATTCAAATGAAAAATGGACAATATCCTTTTAAATGGGACACAAATTGGTATTCTGGTTCAAACACTAGTTATTTTTTTGATTATAATGCTAAACTTTACCCATCCTGCGAGAAGGATTGCGCCATTTATGAATTTGCTTGCGAAAACCTTTCTAGTAATACTAATTTTAATACATTAGTAATTAACTGTCCAAATGGATGTAAATATGGAGCTTGTGTAAAACAAAAAATTACCGGAATAACTGGAAATTTAAATTCATATTCTCAAAAACAGAATATAAACCTAATAGTAAAAGGTGTTGAAGATGATGGTACTTCTGCATCGAGTGATGAAGGATGGAATATACAATATTACACTTATGATATCAATAATAACATTACTTTTTTACAAAACAGCGGATATAATGGAGTTTATAAAAATGGTTATTGGTATCTTGACTATAATGTTCCCTCTAATTCAGGATCTTATTTTACTGAAGAGGTTGTGTCACAATTAGCAAAGGTATAAATACTTATTAATCGTCGATAAATTAACTAAATATAATATTTTACCGTTGGTAAAATAAAGAGGTAAAAATGGTTTATATAAAATCAGACCCTAATCAAACACTTCTTCTTCCAACCAATTTGAGAGATATAATTGACAAAGATCATATCTGTTTTCTGATTGAGGAAGTAGTCAATCAAGTAGATACAAGGGACTTTGATGAAAAAGTTGAAGGACCTGGAAATCCAACCTACCATCCAAGGATTAATCTGAAAGTGATTCTTAATGGAGTTTGTGAAAGAATAACTTCTTCTAGGAAGCTAGAGAAGCAGACAAGAGAAAATATTGTTTTCAGATATTTATCTGAAAACCTAAGCCCAAATTTCCATACGATTGCGATGTTTCGAAAGAATAATCGCGATTTAATTAAAAGATGTTTTTTGCAGACAGTTGAAATTGCAAAAAAACTAGATATGGTAAACTTGAATAAGCTTTACCTTGATGGGATAAAAGTCAAGGCTAATGCATCAAAAAGCAAGACTTTTACAAAGGAAGAGATAGATTTCTTGTCAGAATTTGTTGATAAGCAATTTGAAGAGGCAGAAAATGTAGATAAAGAAGAAGATAAAAAATATGGGGAATCAAATGGAGAGATAAAGATCCCAGAACATCTAACACATAAAAGAAAATTGCAAGAAAAAGTAAAAGAAATGTTAAAGGATGTTAGCAAAGCAAAAGAACAACTTGATGAAGCAAAGGAAAAAATAAAAGAAAAGGGGGTCGATAAGATGAATCTGACAGACATGGATTCTAAGATGATAAAAATGAAAAAAGGTAATTTTGAACAGGCGTATAATTGTCAATTGCTTGTTGAAGATAAAGGAGAAATAATTGTAGGAAATTATATTTCTGATTCTCCCACCGATATAACCGAAACAAAACCAACAATGGAAAAGTTCAAAAAAGAACAAAAAGTTAATTTGAAGGATGTTGAAATTTTCCAAGATAATGGTTTCTCAAGCATAAAAACAGCAGAATATTATCAAAAAGAGGGAGCAATACCGTTTATTCCTGACCGAGCAAGCACAAAAGAACTTCATGGAAAAGCAAAAGAAATTCTCCTTTTTGATAACGATAATTTTGAGCTTGATTTTGAAAAAAATCAAGCAATTTGTCCTGCAGGACATAGAATGAATTTTATCAGAAAACAAACTGATAAAAAAAGTGGTAAATGGACAAACATTTATCGGACAGATAAATGTAAGGAGTGTAAGTTTAAGGAAGAGTGTTGCCAAAAAAGAAAAAAGTTTCAGTGTCGCGAAGCAAAAATAAATCCTCTTATGAGAGAGATTCGTCTTCGTTTTAAGACGAAAGAAGGGATTGAGAAATACAACAAAAGATTTCACAAAGGTGAAGTTGCCCAAGCACATATAGAATATAATTTAGGATATAGAGAATTTAAATGCAGAAATATAAAACCATGTGAAAATGAAATGAATCTGTTCTCGACGGCGTACAATATGATAAAAATATATAAAAAATGGAAAGAAAATGGAGGGAGTTTAGAAGTATTTATAAAAAAATATTTTTTAATTAGGTTTTTGTCCTTATTTAATAAGAATTATAACACAACCTGTGAAGTGTATGGCGTGT
>JAGVIM010000157.1 GCA_020056045.1 Nanobdellota archaeon
AATATCAAAATGCAAGTGGACATGGTGATAGCTGTATTAGGGGTGATGTTCTTTCAGGAGGATATTGGACCACAGAAATAGAAACAAAAAAAGTATCTAATCCTCCTGAAAGAAGAAGAAAAGCAAAACTAGATCTGCAAAGACTAAGATATGAATTGAAAAAAAATTATAAAGATGTTAGGGTATCCAATAAAGAAAGATATGCTGCAGGAGAAGCGCTTAATTATTCTGATATTAGAACCTTTGTTAGTATAGATCCTAAAGGAGCAATATCTCTTTTAACTATTTTCGGAGGAGCAGCAGCTATTGCAGGAGGAGTTGCATATTCAGTAAGTAAAATATTTTAAATAAAATGGCAAATACACAAACTTTAGATGAAATAATTGAATCAATACTAAATAAGTTAAAAATTTTAACATGCCACTAAATGGAATAATTCATGCTATGAAAAAATGTGAAATAAAAAAATCAGGAATATCTGGAGATATAGAAGGAATAGTATTACAACAATTTGAAAGAAGAATGTTTGATGGAACTCATTCTTCCTATGATCTTGTAATATCAATAACATGTCCTGAAAGTGAAAGTCACTCTGGTTTAAGAATATCTTATATTCCATTAAATAACAGGGTTAAAATTTCTGTTGATCAAGTAAAAGAATTAAAAGGTCTTAATCCTGATGAACTTAAAAAAAGAATATTATCAAGATTTGGTTATCTTGATAGTGAAAAAACATTGAGTATTGATAACTCTGTTTATAAGGCTATAATAAATATTTAATGATTTTATATAAGAATATTTATTAACAATTAATTCTTAGATTATTCATGTCAGGTGCAGGTTATGGGAAAAAGCTAATTGGAAAGGCAAATGTCTATATCCATGAAAAAGGAAAAAGCAATGCTAGAATTACTCATGTTGATATTGAGCTAGATGAATTAAATAAAATAATTTTACCTGGAGAAGCTTCTTATGTTCAGGGAAAAGAGGGTGGAGTTTTTATTGGTTTGAAGAAAGACATGATACAAAAAGCAGAAGATATTTTGAAAGATAAAAAATAATAGAAATTATTTTATTATAGTTTATATATTAAAAACTCTTTTTGCATTATTATACATAATATCTTCTTTATCTTTTGATGAAATATTTAATTCATCTAAAATTCCTCTTTGCTCTTTTAAAATATTTTTTCTATAACCATCTGGAAAAATTCTTGTATCAGAACCAAAAATTATATTTTGGGTAGTAAATACTTTAATTGTTTTTTCAAAAACGTCTTTTAATGTAAAGGGATTATCTTGATATTCAATCCAATTATTAGTTCCAGAAGTATCAACAAATAAATTATCTTGTTTATATCTCAACATTAACAATTCTCTAAAGAAACCTGCTCCAAAATGTGCAATTGTAAAATTAATATTAGGATAATCTCTTAAAACTCTTGAAAGCATTACTGGATTTCCATGAAAAAGATCTGATTTTCCTCCAATTGATACACCAAAATGAATTACTATTGGCAGTTTCATTTTTTCACAATATTCATATATGGGATTACAGTCACAACTTACATCAAAACCATCATTTGTTGCATAGAGTTTTACTCCACGCATACCATCACTATATTCTTTTTTTAACATTTCCAATGAATCAGGTAGTAGGGGATTTATTCTTGCAAATCCAACAAAACGATTACTTGAATTAATAAATTCATTAAATTCATCATTTAAATGAGCTGTTGCCATAAAAACTGTTTTTTCAATTTCATTCTTATCCATTGCTTCGAGCCATGCATTTACATGTTCATTAACAGAATGTTTTGTCCATTCTTGATTAATGTATTTTAGAATATGTGGACTGATTTTCATACTTTTTGCAATACCTTCAGTAATCATATGAGAATGTCCATCAATTATCATTAGAAATATAAGTAAGAGAAGTATTTATTCTTTATCTTCTTCTAAAATTAGATTTTCTTCTGCTTCTTGAATCAAAACTTCTTGATTCAGATCTTCTAGATCTATTTGGTCTATCTCTAGATCTAGAGTTATGTCTATCAGATCTTTCAGAGTCATCATTAGAGCGATTATGTCTATCTTCAGAACTATGTCGATTGTCTGATCTATGACTATTTGATCGGTGATTATCGGATCTATTATTATTTCTATTATTTGATCTATTATTAAATCTAGATTGTCCCCTGTTACCCCTAGGTATTGGTCTTGCTGATATACCTTCTGCATTTTTTGCAGTTTCAGAATGAAATTCATGATCCATGACTTCAATATTCATACGGATTAATTTTTCAATATCTCTTAAAAAATCTCTTTCATCTGCTGCGCAAAAAGAATAGGAAGTACCTTCTTCACCAGCTCTTGCAGTTCTACCTATTCTATGGACATAACTTTCAGGTTCATTAGGGAGATCAAAATTTATAACATGGGAAATATCATCTATATCAATTCCACGGGCAGCAATATCAGTTGCAACCAATACTTTTATTTTTCCTGTCTTAAAATCACTTAGTGCTTTTATTCTAGCATTTTGTGTTTTATTACCATGAATAGCATCAGCACGAATATTATTATTTTCAAGAAATAAAGCAATCTTATTTGCCCTATGTTTCATACTAGTAAATATCAATACCTTTGTTAGATGTTTTTGTTTAAGAAGCTCAAGCAATAGTTTAGATTTTGAATCCTGATCAACAAAAAAGATATATTGTTTTATTTTTTCAACAGTAGTTGCTTGTGCTGCAGCTTCTACGTGTACTGGATTCTTAAGAAGTCTTTTTGCAAGTTCATTTACTTCACTTGACATTGTTGCTGAAAAGAAAAGTGATTGACGTTTTTCAGGTAATCTTGAAATTATTTTTTTTATATCATGAATAAAACCCATATCAAGCATTCTATCTGCTTCATCTAAAACAAAAAATTCTATATTTTTTAAACCTATTTCACCCTGATTCATTAAATCAAGTAATCTTCCAGGAGTTGCTACAATAATATCCACTCCTCTTGATATCTTATTTACCTGAGGTCCTTGATTTACACCACCAAAAATAACAACATGTTTAAAATTTAAAAATTCACCATAGGCAGAAAAACTCTCTCCGATTTGCGCTGCAAGCTCCCTAGTTGGTGCAAGTACGAGTGTTTGAAGAGTTCTTGGATATTGCTCTTTCATTCTTTGAAGTATTGGTAATACAAATGCAGCTGTTTTTCCTGTACCTGTTTGAGCAATACCAATCAGGTCTTTTCCTTCTAAAAGGTCCGGAATTGCTTTTGACTGGATTGGAGTAGGTTTAGTATATCCCTGCTTTGCAATTGCTTTCTCAAGAGGAGGTATTAAATTTAAAGTTTTAAATGTCATTTTAATAATAGTAAAATCAAATTATATTGCTACTTAAAGCTATGTTTTAAAATATATATTTCAATCCTATGGATTATATAAAAATTTCAGATACTAACCTATAAAAATAATTGCCATACTAGAAAGTTATTTAAGCTAAATAAGCTAAATTATATTTGTTTAAAAAGAAGAAAGAATAAAATGAAAATAAAAAAATCTTTGAAAAAGATTTTAGTCTTTTCATTTTTCATAAAATAAAAATGAAAATAAAAATTTTTGGTGCAGCAAAAACTGTTACAGGTTCATGTTATAGTATTTCCATAAATAATGAGAAAATATTAGTTGATTGTGGAATGTTTCAGGGTGGAAAAGATATGGTAAGATTAAACTATGAAGATTTTAATTTTAATCCTAGAGATTATGCGGCATTAATCCTTACTCATGCTCATCTAGATCATTGTGGAAGAATTCCAAAACTTGTCAAATATGGTTTCAAAGGAAAAATCTTTGCAACAGATGCAACTCACGAACTTGCTTATGTAATTATGATGGATTCGGCAAATATTGCTAAAAAAGATACTGAGTATGAAAATAAAAGAAGAAGAAAAGAAGGACTACCCCCTAGAAAACCGATGTATAATGAAGGTGATGTTAAAGTTGCAATGAAATTGTTTCAAAAAATATCTTATCAAAAAGATGTCAAGATAACTAAAAATATAACAGCTAAATTTTATAATGCAGGACATATTTTAGGAGCTAGTTCAGTTCAATTAGTTATTAGTGAAGGAAATAATAAAAAGATTATTACTTTTTCAGGAGACCTGGGACAAAAAGAATCAATAATAATAAAAAATGCTGAACCTATAGATAAATCAGATTATGTTTTTATTGAATCAACCTATGGGGACAGACTTCATCCCAAAATCAGTGAAAGAGAAAAAGAACTTATTAGAATTATCAGTGAAACCTATAAAAAAGGGGGGAAACTACTCATACCTTCTTTTGCAGTTGAAAGAGCTCAGGATATATTGTATTGCATAGGCAGATTCCAAGAAAAAGGTTTGATTCCAAAAATAGATGTTTTTCTAGATTCGCCTATGGCAATGAAAGCAACAGAAGTTTTCTCGCGCCATCATGAATATTATAATGCGTCTGTTTTAAATACACTTAAAACTAGGAAAGATGCTTTTAATTTTCCTGGTTTAACTTATACTAGGACTACAGAAGAATCTAAGGCTTTAAACAATTTTAAAAAACCTTGCATAATAATTGCTGGAAATGGGATGTGTTCTGCAGGAAGAATAAAGCATCATATAAAAAATGGTATAAACAATCCGAAGAATACACTTCTTTTAGTAGGATTTCAGGCAGAAGGAACACTGGGTTATTGGTTAAATAAAGGTCAGAAAAAAATAAGATTATTAGGATTTGAAATGGATGTCCAAGCAAAAATAGAATCCATAGAAGGATTTTCAGGTCATGCAGATTATAATGAACTTATTGAATGGTTAAATAATTTTTCTCCGAAGCCTAAAAAAGTTTTTATAACTCATGGTGAAGCACCTCAAATAAGTGCATTTTCTAAAAGAATCTCAAAACTAGGATATAATAACTATGTTCCTTCTATGAATGAAGAAATTGAAT